>JAKJEP010000300.1 GCA_022705365.1 Planctomycetota bacterium
AACCGTATTTCCGGCCCCACGGCGAAGACCTGGTCGTGAACATCGTCCCAGCTTACGTCTTTTCCCCTGTCGTCGGTGACCTGGAACTGGGCATACCCCACCACGCCCACTTCAAACCCTTTGAGAGGTCCGATTCCCGCTGATGCCGGAAGGGCCTTTCCTATGCCCCACTCGAAGTGGAAGTCGTCACCGTAGCGCACATCATGACCGCGTCCCCCTGCTCACCGTGCCAGGAAATCGCGATGGGCTCCACCACGCAGTCACCCAGGGAGACACGACTGTCGGTCAGCCCGCCCGCCTTGAAATCGTTGTACACGACAGGGATGACCACGTTGGGGAGCCAGTCCCCACCAAAGATCTTGATGTTTGTCACCCATATGGGCCGGTGGACCTGCGCGTAGACGAAAACGTCCAGATCCGCCGGAAGCTTCTTGCCGTCACCCCCGGTGAGGGTGTCCGTATGATAGAAGAAATTGTACAACCGGTAGTAGAAACCGGGAGGACCGACGGTGGCCACCTTGATCCCTTCCCCGCCGTTGGTGAAATGGTTGCCGGTCGGCCCCGCCACGGCCGAGCCGGTCCACAGCACCACGCAGACAAGAGAAAGCAACGCTGCCCGCATCTTTCCTTTCATAGAGCCTCCTCATTTCATGCCGGGCATGCGCCCCGCCCTGTTCGCCCGCGGGGAAGCATCCCTCCTCTACCTGCCGGAAGGGAGCAGACGGAAGCCCGCTCCCCCGGTGTCGTCATTTCACGGTCAGTAGGCTTTCTCCAGGATTGCCAGGATATCTTCCTTGGACGGATCCCGGGGGTTGAACAGGGTGGAAACTTCCTTCAGGGCGTCTTCGGCGATGAGATCAAACATGTCCCTGGTGATGCCGCACTCTTTCAGGGTGGGAATTTCGAGCTCTTTGTTGAGGCTCTTCACCAGGTCAACGGCAGCCTGCGCGGCAGCGGCATCGCTCATGCCGGTCACGTCGATGCCCAGTGCAACGGCGATGTCCCTGAATCTGGCGGGCGCCGACGCCATGTTGTATTCCATGACATAGGGAAGCCCGATGGCATTGGCGACCCCGTGCGGGAGATTGAAGTGGGCGCTCAGGGGGTGGGCGATGGAGTGAACCAGTCCGAGAACCGCGTTGGTAAAAGCGAATCCGGCCATCATGCTGCCGAGGAGCATGGCGGAACGGGCTTCGACGCATGAGCCGTTCTTCGTTGCCGTCACGATATTCTTGCGGATGAGTTCGATGGCCTTCAGGGCCAGCACGTCGGTGGGGATCATGGCCCACTTGGAGACATAGGCTTCTATGGCGTGAGTAAGTGCGTCGAGGCCGGTGGACGCGGTGATCCTGGGAGGCATGGCCACCGTGAGCAGCGGATCAGCCAGCGCAAGGGTCGCGCCCACGAACTGTCCGCCGATGACCATTTTTTTCTTGCGGGCCGTGTCGGTGACGATGCTGAACGCGGTGACTTCACTGGCGGTGCCGGCGGTGGTGGGGATGGCAATGACGGGCAAGACCCTGGCGGTGACCGGTTTGGCGTTGGCCCCGGTGTAGGTGACATAATCCCAGACAGGGCCGTCATGGGTGGCGGCGACGGAGACGCCCTTGGCGAAATCAATGGCACTTCCGCCGCCGAGGGCGACGACGATATCGCATTTTTCCTTTCGGGCGAGGGCCGAGGCCTGATCGACCGCCAGACAGGTCGGGTCGGGCTGGACATCCTCGAAGGGGATAACGGGGATGCCGGCGGCCTCCAGGATTTTACGGGTGCGTTCGGTCAAACCCAGGCGGGTCAGATCTTTGGTCGTAACCAGAAAGACCTTGCGGCCCAGTGATTTGGCCTCGGCGGCCAGGTCGCTGAGTTTGCCGGCCCCGAAGATGATTTTTCCCGGCCATTCCACGGTGAAGATTTCCTTGTCCATCGTTTCCGCCGTCATGCCAAGACTCCTAGAGATAAAAACTGATATTGTGCAAGGTTTACCTAAAAATTACTCTTTGAATATTTTGGTGATGTCCAGTCCCCAGTCTTCGGCCATGCCGACCAGCCGTTCGACGGAGTCGCCGGGGAGGGTAATCTTTTCACCGGAAGCCTGCTGCTTTTCCCATTCCATTTCGCCGG
Source organism: Planctomycetota bacterium (assembly GCA_022705365.1). GTDB lineage: Bacteria > Planctomycetota > Phycisphaerae > Sedimentisphaerales > SM23-30 > JAKJEP01. Next base: position 2,122 of record JAKJEP010000300.1, read on the forward strand.
GCAGATAGATACGGTCAGCGCCTTTGGCTTTAGGGGCGCTGCGAATCTCCTGAATCATGGCGTCCATACGGTCTTTGAACTGCTGGATCGGCATCATGGCCCCGATGTTGATGGCCAGGAAGGCATGTCCCTGATTGACCGGTTCCTTGAATTCCGTCAGCCAGCGTTTGACGCCCTTGGTAAATCCCGCGCCGGTCAGGACACCGGAGAGTACCTCGATCAGGACGGCGATGCCGTAGCCTTTGTGGCCGGCCATCGGCAGAATCGCACCCTCGCCGGGGTATTTGCTGGGGTCGGTGGTCATGTTGCCTTCGGCGTCGATGAGCCAGTTTTCGGGGATTTTTTTACCGAGGACTTTGGCGGCATAGACCTTGCTGATGGCGGTGACGCTGGTGGCGATATCGAGAAAGACCGGTTTTTCCTTACCGGCTGGGACGGCGTAGCCGATGGGATTGGTGCCGATGACTTCGCTTTTGGCACCGGGGATGGCCATGCAGGGGTCCACATTGCACATGGCCAGGCCAATCATGTTTTCTTTGGCCGCCAGATTGGCGTAATAGCCGGCGGCGGCGAAATGACTGCTGTTTTTGACGCCGACATAGCTGATGCCGGTGTTTTTGGCCTTGCTGATCGCGGTCTGCATGGCCTGGCAGCATGTGACCATCGGCATGGTATAGTTGCCGTCGATGATGGCCCAGCCGGGACCTTCGGAGATGATTTGGGGCTGGGCTTTGGGATTGAGGCCGCCGTTTTTCATGCTGTTGAGCAGCAGGCGAAGCTGCTTGGAACCGTGGGTGGTGACGCCGAGGGTGTCGTTGGTGACCAGAACCTCGGCGGTAATGCGGGCCTGCTCTTTATTCATGCCGGCCTTGCGCATGGCTTCGATACAAAAATCTTCCAGGGCCTTACGCAGCACTGTTTTTTCGGAAAATGCCATAGAGTTATCCTTTCAGCGTTGAATCCGGCCGGAGGCATCGCCCTGCATGAGGGTTTTGACTTCTTCCAGAGAGACCAGATTGAAATCCCCATGAATCGAATGTTTGAGGCAGGAGGCCGCCGCGGCGAACTCGATGGCTTCCCGGGCGGACATGCCGGTCAGGAAGCCGTAGATCAGGCCGCCGGAGAAGGAGTCGCCGCCGCCGACGCGGTCCACGATGATGATGTTGTATTTGCGGCTGAAATAGGCCTGATCGCCGTCGTACAACATGCCGGACCAGTTGTTTTCGGAGGCGGAGATGCTTTCCCGCAGGGTGATGGCGACATATTTCAAGCCGAATTTGTTGTAGAGCTGGCTGGCCACATCGGCGTAGCGTTTTTCGTCCATTTTACCGGCGGTGACATCGACGCCCTGGGCCTTGATGCCGAAGACATTGTCGGCGTCTTCCTCGTTGCCGATGAGGACATCGACATACTGCATCAGGCCGGTCATGACTGCGCGGGCCTTTTCTTTGGACCAGAGTTTCTTGCGATAGTTCAGGTCGCAGCTCACGGTCAGGCCGTGTTTTTTGGCGGCGGCGCAGGCTTCTTCGACGATGGCGGGCATATTGTCGGCCAGGGCCGGGGCCGTGCCGCAAAAGTGGAACCAGTGTTTGCCTTTGAGGATTTCGTCCCAGTTCAGATCGCCCTTTTTTAGTTCGGTGAGGGAAGAATTGGCCCGGTCGTAGATAACCTGGGAGGGCCGCTGGGAAGCACCGGTTTCCAGATAAAAGGTTCCCAGCCGCTTGCCGCCGCGTTTGATGTAGTCGGTGTTGACGCCGTATTTACGCAGGCAGTTGATGCAGGCCTGGCCGATATCGGATTTGGGGACCTGGGAAACGACATAGGTTTCCAGGCCGTAGTTGGCCAGCGAAACAGCCACATTGGCCTCCGCGCCGGTGAAGCCGACGGTGAACTCCGAGGCCTGGACGAACCGTTCAAACTGTTTGGTGCCCAGCCGCATGAGCAGTTCACCGAAGAAAACTCCTTTTTTTGGTTGTGACATGGGACTTATGCTCCTTTCGCCTCTTTGACCAGTTGAATGAATTTTTTGGCGTTTTCGGTGATGGTCTTGAATTGCTTTTCGGCAATCAGTTTCTTGCCGCACAGTTCGCCGCCGACGCCGATGGCGCAGGCACCGGCTTTGATAAAGGCGGGTCCGGTTTCAAAGTTGACGCCGCCGGTGGGCATGATATCGATGTGGGGCAGGGGGCCTTTGAGGTCCTTGAAGTAATTCGGGCCGCCGATGCCGGCGGGGAAGATTTTAACCACATCCGCGCCGGCCTGCCAGGCATTGATGATTTCGGTGGGAGTGATGGCGCCGGGCATGACCGCGATGCTGTAGCGGTTGCATAAGGTGACCATATCGGCATTGAAGCCGGGGCCGACGATGTAGCTGGCACCGGCCAGAATGGCGGCGCGGGCGGTTTCGGCGTCGAGGACGGTGCCGGCCCCAATATAGACATCCTCTTTTTTGAGCTGGTCGGTGGCTTTTTTGATGACCTCCA
>JAKJEP010000301.1 GCA_022705365.1 Planctomycetota bacterium
ATCGTGCTTTCCCTGCCGGTGATTTGCCGCTGGTGGTAACTCAGCAGTTCGTGGGTCTCCAGAACCTCCTTCCGGCTTTTTTGGGAAATCTGCTGGGGCTGTTGCAGCAGTTCCAAAACCCGCACCGGCACCAGCCGTTTTTCCACCCTTGCCGGCTCGCAGTCCCGGCAGATCATACCGCCTGCCTCGCTGCTGAAATAAAGCTGCCCCCGGTGTTCCAAGGGCCCGCCGCACCCGCAGCAGCGATCCACCCGCGGCGCCAGGCCGATTTCCTTGAATAATCCCCATTCAAACAGCAGCAGCACCGCTTCCGGTTTTTCCCCCCGTTCAAAATCCGACAATGCTGCGCATATCAGCTCGAACAGGTTCTCATGCGGATCCGAATCCTCCGTAAATTCCGATACCAGCGACGCTGCATACTGGGCACAGTGCAGCCCCGGCAGATGTTTCCGCAATCCCGGAAAAGTCCGTGTCACCTCAAACTCACTCAGCGTGGACATCGAACTGGTTTCTCGTGCAGGTATAAAAATGACATCCCCCACCGAAAGCAGCTCGATCCCACCCTCAAACTTTCCTTTGGCGCGCCGGCTGCCTTTGGCGATGGCCCGGATCTTGCCTTGCGCCCGCCCGAACAGCGTCACAATCTGGCTCGACTCCGAATACTCCTGTCTGCGAATACACACCGCCTGATCTTTAATCGAGGCCACGGCTAGTCCTCTTCCTCAGCCGGCTGCGGGGGCTTGACTTCAATCCGTACCCGGTTAATCTTCCGCTGGCCGGCATCCAAAATCGTAAATTTCAGGTTCTCATGCGCAAAGGTCTCGCCGGTATGCGGGATATACCCCAGCTTCGAAAAGATAAACCCGCCGATCGTCTCATACCCGTCATCATCCGGAATATTCAATTCCAGTTCATCATTGAGGCGATCCACATCGTACCGGGCATCCATCTCCAGCGTATGCTCATCAATTCGAGTCATATTGATTTCATCCTGCGGTGTCTCATACTCATCCACAATTTCTCCCACCAGTTCCTCCAGTATATCTTCAATCGTGATGACGCCCGCCGTCCCGCCGTACTCATCCAGCACCACCGCCAGATGCACTTTCTGATTCTGAAAATCATGCAGCAGATCCCGCAGCGATTTGCTCTCCGGCACAAAATACGCCTTGCGCAAATGCCGTTGGATCCCTGCTGCTTGATCCGGATGGGCCAGATCCAGCAGCAGATCTTTGGTATACAACATCCCGATAATTTTATCAATCGACTCTTCATACACCGGATACCGGGAATATCCCTGCTGGATAATGGTCTCCACGGTCTCGGACATGCTGCTGTTCACATCCAGACCGACTACCTCTATCCGCGGCGTCATGATTTCCCCCACCGTCATGGCCCGGAACTCCAGCACCGACTCGATCATGTCCTGCTCTTCCTCATCCACCACCCCTTCCTTCTTCTGCTCTTCCACCACGCTGAGCAGCTCTTCCTGCTTTTCCTCCAGCCGCCCGTTAATATCTTCCAGAGACACTCCCGCCAATTTCCGTATTAGCGGATCAAACACCCGCAGCAGCAGCGTCAGCGGCCACACCAGAATTCCGATGATTCGGATCAGTGGATAGCATCCGATCACCAGGGACGTCCCGCCATATTTGGACCAGGAGTGCGGAATCACCACCGAAAAGACCAGCAGAATCAACGCCGCTACCACAAATGACTCCACCAGCGGCAGGGCCGCTCGCAGCGATGCCGGATCCGAGGTCGCCGATGGCGAGGAAGTAAAGGCGTACAGCACACAGAGAATCACTGCCAGATTCAGCAGCAGCCGCAATTCCGAGGTCCCCGTAATGAGCTGAGTCAGATTCTTGCGTAATATATCGGTTCGTTCGGGATACCCTTGAGCGGTAAAGGTATCTTCCAGCCTGGCCCAAGCAATCTGCCGCAGTGACAAATGGATTACCGATACCAGCAATGTCAGCAGCGTGCAAATAACGATAAATATCCAAATCAACGTTTCAGGATCGTCCACGCGTGCAGGAATCCTTTCTTTTCTCTATCCGATATACCTTGCCAAATCCCAGTTTTTCCAGAAACTGGTTTTCCTTTTTGTGCATTTTTCCGGCTTCTTCCGCCGTCTGATCATCGTAACCCAATTGATGCAGCAGGCCGTGCACGATATACAAATGTAATTCCGCCTCCGCCTCCGTCCTATGTGCTTCCGCCCAATCCGCCGCCCGCTGCCCGTTTACTACAATTTCACAATCCATCCTCACCTTTTCATCCGGATCACCGGCCGCTTCCTGCAAATCAAAACTAATCACATCGGTGGAAATTTTCCGGCCGAAATAACGCTCTTTCAGTTCGGTAATCCGGTCATGCCCCACCACAGCTAGGCTGACACAGGCTTCCTGTATCCCGAATTGACGCAATACATACCCGATCGTTTTGCGGATTTTTCGACGATCCAAAACTACGGCTTTTTGATAATTGGTAATTTCTATCTCTACTTGGCTCAATTTCTGCTCAACGCTCCATCACAAAAATTCACGATTGGATCGATCCGCTCAGGGGGTGGGCAATGAAACGTTCTCCGGAGCACGATATTCCGGCCCTTCCTTATGGGAATCCGGCTTGGCCTTCTCCAGTTTTGGATAAGCAATCCGGCTGTGATACATCCCGCATAAACTTTTGATCAGGCTGCGCTCAATCAAATGCAATTCCCGCATCGTAAGATCGCAATTATCAAACTGCCCATCCATCAGCCGCTTCATTGCCATACTGTGTACCACATTTTCAATGCGGCTGGGAGTCGGCTCCTGCATAGCCCGCGTCGCCCCCTCCACCGCATCGGCAAGCATGACAATCGCTGCCTCTTTACTCTCCGGTTTCGGACCTGGATAGCGAAACTCCGTTTCCGCTACTGTCTGCCCTGCTTCGGCTCCCTTTTTTGTCGCTTCATGATAGAAAAATTCCACCAGCGTTGTCCCGTGATGTGTTTCAATAAACTGATGCAAAATCTTCGGAATTTTATATTCCCGCGCCAGCTCCAGGCCATCCTTGACATGCCCCAGGATAATCATCCGGCTCATGGTCGGCGATAACTCCTTATGCTGGTTGAATAATTCTGCCTGGTTCTCCACAAAATACCGCGGCTTGGTCAGCTTGCCGATGTCGTGATAATAGCTTCCCACCCGGCAAAGAAGCCCGTTGGCACCAATCGCTTCCGCCGCTGCCTCCGCCATCATTCCAATCTGGAAACTGTGATTAAATGTCCCTGGAACTTCTACCGCCAAACGCTTGAGCAGGGGTTTGGTCGCTTCACTGTAATCCAGCAGGGTTAGACTTGTGGCGGTTTGAAACAGGCGTTCAATAATCGGAAGCAGCCCCTGGAGTACAAATCCCACGGAAATAGCACCGAAAAATGCCCACAGACTGTTTTCCCAGATTTCCAGTTTAGGCAGATCCTGCCAGATCCCTACCACCCAGGTCATAATAAAAACTAGTACCCCCGTCTGAGTGCAGGCCTTGATCAGGGTCAGGCGGTTGCGGATTTCCTTCAGAAGCAATACCGAAATCCCGATCCCAAAGCCTACCGTCAAAAGCACCGCCATCCCCTGACGGAAAAATTCCGGTTTTTCCCGAAACGTCATCACCCCCACCAGCGTCAGATAAAAACCGATGCCTAGCGCCAGCCGCTGATTGTAGGCAATGGTAATCATGACCGCAGCTACCATAGCCGGCACGATCATTAAATACGCCGGCCACCCTTGTATTACCCCGAATCGGATGATTCCCACCATCACCAGCAGCATCGCCAGCAGAATCGCTCCTCGCACATGATTTGTAACAATTCGCGGCTCATATAAGGCTATGTATAAACCCAGTGAAACACTCACCATCAGCATCATGACGGTGATATCGAAAAGATGTTTGATTACCTGCCAGTTCCAGGCTGCCGCACTGGACAGCAGTTCCTGGTGGATGGTCAAGACGAAACCCAGCAGAACCGAATACACCAACAACAGCAGCAGAGAGGCTGGAATGCCGCTCTCAAAAAATTTCTGCCGTTTCGCCGCACTTTCGCCTTCAAACACGCGGCGGGTATCCACTCGTTTAGTCTTTTTTTTCGTCATGCTTCTTCCTGGCCGTTCTTCTCATAGGCTTTGACGATATTCTGAACCAGCCAATGACGGACAATATCCGTTTTATCCAGGCGAACAAAGCCAATCCCTTTGATTCCCCGTAAACGGTCCATCGCATCAATTAATCCCGATTTTCGGGCCTCCTCCAGGTCAATCTGGCTGTCATCACCGGTTACGATCATCTTGGAATGATTGCCCAGCCGCGTTAAAAACATCAGCATCTGGGACACCGTTGTATTTTGCGCTTCGTCGAGGATCACCACGGCATCATTCATGGTGCGGCCCCGCATAAACGCCAGCGGGACCACTTCGATAATGTCATTAAACAGAAAACGCTTCATCTGGGCGTATTCCATCATATCGCCCAGAGCGTCAAAAAGCGGCCGCAAATAAGGATTTACCTTGGCTTGCAAATCGCCGGGCAGAAATCCCAGCTTCTCGCCCGCCTCCACCGCCGGAC
>JAKJEP010000302.1 GCA_022705365.1 Planctomycetota bacterium
ACCCCTCCCGTTCTGCTTCGCATTTTTATGCGCCTGCCTGTTAAAATAAATGGAATTGGTAGAATAGATAATGGTTATTGGTTTATGGCCAAAACGCTGCTATTGCCACAATTAGCCAGATTACCACACCTACTCCCAGCTTGCTTAGTAGGCCGATAAACTGACCCACTCCAGCTCCGACGCTTAGTCGCCGCAACTGCCGGGTGGTCTTGCCCGTCGATGCCTCCATCGCCCAGGCGCCCAGCCCGGCACCCACGCACGAACCAACAATCGTTCCCAATACCGGGATCAGAATTACCACGGTACCGACCACCGCACCCACGATTGCCCCCGCAAAGGCGCCAATCGAACCGCGCATCTGGGCCCCGCCTTTCTGTGCTCCCGTCATTCCCGCTAAAAATTCCATTATTTCCCCCGCCAGGGCCAACAGACCGATTGCCAGCAGCGTTCCTATGGCAAACGGCTGCTCCTCCCACCGCCACCACGCCAGCAGCACCGTTCCCGCCACCATCAGCCAGTTTCCCGGCAAGCCAAACAACACCATCCCCAGCCATACCCCATTTAATACCACCAGGATTAGCAACCAAACATAGATCATATCGGGGATATTTTACAATAAAGACGCCGATTTAAATATAAAAAACTGTATCTGGGATTGCATTGCCTGCTTTCTGACGCTAGGGTTCGATGAGTTTTTGACGCGGGCGTCTTTAATGCCTTCTTTTTTACCCGGGAATCCTTTTGTTATAAAACGATACAGTAGAAATAGTTACATGTCGTCATCCGTATATATCGTTATTTTGGGTAATTGGTACCGATTTTTTTGATTTTACAATTGACATAATATCATAAGGCTGATATATTGTCTTGTGCAGATATAAAATCATTTAATCATAATAAGGCCATTTCAGGAGTCGTTTTTTTCACAAAGACTTGTTGTCATATTTTGACCACAGGCAGAATAATCCGGTTTTCATCAGGGCTTTTGATATACAAGGTTTGCAGGAAATGATGTAAAGAACGTGTAATGATTGTACGGTGCAAATTCCGATTTGATGGGTGTTTGTGTCCGTAAGAAAGGAGGTATGAGAAAGAAAACTCATTTCAAAATCAGAGGTGTAATGTTGTTTATCTGAAGTGTTGTTTTTTATTGAGGAGAAATGGATTATGAATACAAGAAACACGTGTTTTGTGATGGTGGTACTTATGTATCTTTTGCTGGGAATTCCGGCGGCGGCTTTCTGCGATGAACCCAATATTCCCGTCTATGATCCCAATGACCCCAACAATATGTTTCCCAGTCTGACGGATGCCAAGCTCAAATTGTGGTTGTCGGCGTATGACCTGAAGCAGCAGGGTAAGAAGGAAGGAGAACCTATTCTGCAGTGGGTTGACAGGACCAGTTTTGGCACTATTTTTTCCCCGCGTGAGGGGATGATGGAAGAGCCTCATTACCGGCAGATCCAGATTAACGGGAAGCTGCGTCCGGCAGTGCATTTTGAATCATCCGGAAATGCCCTGGATCCCGGCAATCGGGACCGGTTGTGGCAGGCCAACAACAAAGGCGCGGATAATCCGCTGAACAGCGGACCGGGGGAGGCGCTGACGGTAATTGCCGTCTGGGCAAACAATGATATCGGCGGCACTTTCAGTGCTACCGACCAGTCGATTATCACCTTCCGGGGTACGAATGCCGCCCCCTGGATGCTGGGGCAGGCTGCGGGCAGCCAACAGGGCTATGGTATCTACTTTGTCAGCGGGGGAACCAAATATCCCAGTAATGGACCGGTTTGGCCGGGTGAGACCCTGGGCATAGCGGTGATGAAAATTGACAGTTCCGACATGCTGAATTTCTATCAGGATGATGATGGAGATCCGAATGTCGTTTTGCTGCCGGTCAATACCGAAAATACCCATGTCGGCAGGCAAGGACCGGCCATCTCACCGGAAACCGAAGGGGCCGGCATCGGCTGCCATGACCAGGATTTGCAAGGTGAATTGGAGTGCTTTACGGGCTACATCTGTGAGATTATTGTGTACGGCAGAGACGTGGGGTCCGCGGAGCAGGACAAGATCATGGCGTATCTGCAGGATAAATACTTTAGAGAACCGCTGCAGCCGAATGCGGCGGATGCCAATCTGCGACTGTGGATGTCGGCATATGACCTGCAGGATCAGGGGATGGAGCCGGGGGATCCGGTTGTGGAGTGGGTGGATAAAAGCTCCTACGGGACGGTGTTTGCACCCCGCCAAACCATTCCGTTTGCCGGTGAGGAAATCCCGGAGTATGCGGAGGTTCTGATCAACAGTGTCGATATCCCCTGCCCGGCTATCTGGTTTGATCTGGCGGAAGACGGCAGTACCGACCGGTTGTGGCAGACCACCAATAAAACCAACAATCCGCTGGCGATTGGAAACGGCGAAGACTTAACGGTCATTGCGGTCTGGGCAAATTATATCCTGGAAGGCGGCGGGTCCTCGTATGATACCATTATCGCTATGCGCGGGACTAATAGCTGCCCCTGGCATTTTGGACAGGGAGCCGGCGGCCGTCTGAGTGACGGTATCTACTATGTTACCTACGCAGGACAGACACAATGGACCTGCGGCGGTCCGATCTGGCAGCCGGAAGTGTTCGGGGTCGGTATGATGCAGATCAGCGCCGCGAACGTGCTCAATTTCTTCCAGGACTATAACGGAGATTCGCTGGTGGCTTTAGAGCAGACCAATACCAAGGATGCCTCGGTAGCCGTCCGAAACGGACCAAGTATTGAGCCGGAAGCAGCCGGTATTGCCTGTCACGATCAGGACTGCTGCGGCGGGCAAAACACCCCCGGTGAAGGTTTTTCCGGGTATATCAGTGAGATTTTGGTGTACAGAAAAGTGCTGAGCGTAGCGGAGCTGGATGATATTCAACAGTATCTGAGCGAGAAATACTTTTCCAGCCGAGGTTCCTATTGCACCCAGTATCCCGCGGCGGACTTCAATCAGGATTGCATAGTCGATCTTGCGGATTTTGCCCAATTTTCGCAGGGATGGCTGGAATGCAACCTTGAACCCCAGAGTATGTGCCCATAAGGATCTGAGTTTTTGTCTTATTGGGATGAGGTTGTATTCTGCAACCTCATCCCTTATTTTTTGAAATAAATGATGTGGGTATGGCTGCCCGTGAGGGTTTCCGCCGGTAGAGCGGACCGGGCCGGTCTACCAGGCGAAAGGGGCCAGTCCGCGGCGGAGGGTACACCAAAGGATTTATAAACCGGCCGCTTGTCGGATTTTGTCGGCGTGATCGGTCAGTTCCCAGGTGAAGTTTTTCCCGGTCCTGCCGAAGTGTCCGTGCCGTGCCGTTTCGCTGTAGATCGGCCGCAGCAAATCCAGGTGCTGGATGATCCCCTTGGGTGTAAGGGGAAATACCTTGCGGACAATCTCGGTGAGGCGATAGTCTTCAATCTTGCCGGTTCCTTTAGTACTTACCTTGACCGACACGGGTTCAGCCACCCCGATGGCATAGGCAAGCTGGACCTCACAATTTTCCGCCAGCCCGGCGGCCACGATATTTTTGGCGACATGACGGGCCATATAGGAGGCGGAGCGGTCGACTTTCGAGGGGTCCTTGCCGCTGAAGGCCCCGCCGCCGTGCCGGCCCGCCCCGCCGTAGGTATCGACGATGATTTTTCTGCCGGTCAGGCCGCAGTCGCCCTGGGGACCGCCGACGACGAACCGGCCGGTCGGATTAATCAGGATTTTTAAATTCTTATCTACAAGTTTTTTGGGCAGGATCGGCATAATGACCTGTTGAATAACTGCCTTGCGGAGATGGTTGTAGCTGATATCGGGATCATGCTGAGTGGCAATCACTACGGTGTCGATTCGGACCGGGTGATGGCCGTCGTATTCCACGGTTACCTGGCTCTTGCCATCGGGACGCAGCCAGGGAAGTTTTTTGGATTTTCGTAATTGTGCCAGCCTTTCGACCAGCCGATGGGCCAGATAGATGGGCAGAGGCATCAAAACGGGGGTTTCCCGGCAGGCATAGCCGAACATAATCCCCTGATCCCCGGCGCCCTGGTCTTTGTAAAAGCCCTGTCCTTCGGTGACTCCCTGGCTGATATCGGGCGATTGCTTATCCAGATTGATCAGTACGGCGCAAGTATTGCCGTCAATGCCGAATTTGCTGTCGGTATATCCGATCTCGCACAGCTTGGCGCGAACCACAGCGGGAATATCCACGATTGCCTGGCTGGTAATTTCACCTGCGATGACGACCATACCGGTCGTGATGAGGGTTTCGCAGGCTACCCGGCTATAGGGATCCTGCTCCAGCATGGCATCCAGGATGGCGTCCGAAATTTGATCGGCGACCTTGTCGGGGTGGCCCATGCTGACCGATTCACTGGTAAAGAGATAATTTTCTTTTTTCTGGGTGTTTTTTTTCACAGTTTTTTTTGCCAATTTTAGTACTCCTTTATTCCCTGCACACGGTTTCTAGCAACATTTTCGAGCCATGTTAACAGGTTCGGCAGGATTCCACAAGGGCTTACCCGGGATTTTCCCCCTGATCCGGTCGGATGAACGCCTTTCCCTGTTCTTCATTCGGCCCGG
>JAKJEP010000303.1 GCA_022705365.1 Planctomycetota bacterium
GATCCGGTGGCGGAACGGATGCTGCGGAATTTGCTGAACTACGCGGGCCGGAATATCTCCCAGCCGCTCTCTGCGTTGCCGGCGGATTTTGAAGATGAGATGAAAAAAATTGGATATTAATGCAAACGGACTAAAGGATTAAATAAATCGAATGATCGATAAGCGCGTTTTTTCACTGGATGGTATATGGCAGGTATGCGGTTATCGGGATACCGCAGAAGAAAAAATTACTCTGGATGCCCGGGTTCCGGGCCAGATTCATGTTGATCTGATCCGGAAAAAAATAATTCCCGATCCATTTTGGCGGGACCAGGCCCAGCAGTGCCAATGGGTGGAGGATTATGATTGGTGCTACCGCAAAGAATTTGAATGCCCGGCGGATTTTGCCGGTGGCTGGCAGGTGCTGGAGTGTGAGGGTATGGATACCTTTGCTGCGATTCGGCTGAACGGTGTGGAGATCGGCCGCTCGGACAATATGTTCATTCCGCACCGGTTTGAGGTGACCGGAAAGCTGAAAAAGGGGAAAAATGTTCTGGAAGTGGATTTCCAGTCCCACCAGCAGGCTCTGGCGGGCAAACCGTCGGACAAATATTTTTCCTGTTTTTCCGGGGACCGGGTCTTTGCCCGGAAAATGCAGTGCGGATTTGGCTGGGACTGGGTTCATCGGCTGGTGACTTGCGGGATTTGGCGGCCGATTCGGTTGGTCAGCTATTCCCAGGCCCGCATTGAGGATGTTTACGTTTCTACGAAAAAGATTGGCGACCAAATGGCGGAAGTGAATGTGGACCTTGCGGTAGAACAGAGAAATTCATCAGGAATAACCGCCATACTAGTAATAAGAGATAATGATGGAAAGATGGTTGCGGAAAAACGTCTGGAAACGATCAAAGATATTTCGTCCCATGCCTTCCGGCTGGACGCTCCGCGGCTGTGGTGGCCCAACGGGCAGGGGGAGCAGCCGCTCTATAGCTGCGAGGTGACTTTACTCAACGCGCAGGGGAATATTCTGGATGAAAAGCGAATTTCCTTCGGTATTCGGACGGTTGAACTGGACATGACGCCGGATGAGAAGGGCTGCGGCTTTATCCTGAAAATTAATGGTCGGCCGATCTTCTGTAAGGGCGGCAACTGGGTACCGGCGGATCCGTTCCCCACTCGGATTCCAGCGGAGAAATACCAGCGGCTGATTGCCCAGGCGGCGCGGGCGAATATCAATATGCTGCGCTGCTGGGGCGGCGGCATCTATGAACCGCCGGCCTTTTGGGAGACCTGCAACCGGCACGGGATTCTGATTATGCAGGATTTCATGCTGGCCTGTGCGGAGTACCCGGAAGATGATTCGCAGTTCATGCAGCAGTTGGAAAAGGAATTTAGTCTGGCAATTCACATGCTGCGGAATCACCCTGCCCTGGTCCTGTGGACCGGCGGCAACGAGCTGGGTATGAATTCCGATCCGCAGTCGAACTATTCCGGCCGGAAGATTGCCGAACAGATCAGCGGGCCGTTGTGTCAAAAACTCGATCCCAACCGCCCGTTTCTGCCCACCAGTCCCTGGGGCGGCAAAACCAACAACGATCCAGCCTGGGGCGAATCGCACACCTCCGCCTGGTACGATACCAATTTTCTTTTATCGGATATGAAGGATTATCGGCAGCGAATCAGTGACTGTACCTTCCGGTTCGCCAGCGAATCGGCGATTGTCGGTGCCCCCCCGCTGCATTCCCTGCGTAAATTCCTGAGTGAGGATGACATCTTCGGCCCGGACAAGGCCCTGTGGGAGTACCGGACTAAGGACAATCCCTACAATGGGATCGACGCCATGACCCACTATGATATGCTGGTCAAGACCGCTGAGCAGCTTTACGGCCGGACAGAGGACCCGATACTGCGTCTGCGGCATATGGAATATGTACAGTGTGAATGGATTCGGCTGGCGATGGAAGCGGCCCGGCGGCGGATGTTTTTCAGCAGCGGGCTTTTGTTCTGGATGTACAATGACTGCTGGCCGGCCAGCGGCTGGAGTATGCTGGATTATTTCGGCTTTGCCAAGGCCGGCTGGTACGGCATGAAACGGGCCTGTGCCCCGGTAATCGCCGCCCTGGCGCCGGTTGATAATCATGTGGAGTTATGGATTGCCAGCGATCTGGCCAAAGATGCATCCATCCCGTATCGCCTGTTGATTCAGCCATTCTCCGCTTCGGCCCAAATCCTGGCGGAAGGAACCATGGGGATAAAAGGCAATAGCTCTCAAAAAGTAACCGATATTCCTTGTGAAAAATTAGGGAGGGATTGCCTGCTGGTTTGTGATATTGAAAGCCCCTCCGGAACGGATCGGGCAATTTATTACCCCGGTCCTTTGCACGATGCGATTTTGCCCCGGACCCAATTGCAGGTTTTCCAGTCCAGCCGCGGCAGCCGGGGCCAGGTCCGTATTACCGCCGAAAATTATGCCCGGGTGGTTACACTGGAAGGGGATTTGGATTTTAGTGATAATTATATTGACCTGCTGCCGGGCGAAAGCCGGGAAATTACCTGGACCTGCCCGACAGGGGAATTTGATGGACCGGTTAATGTGATTTGCTGGAATCAGTTGGAATAAACGAAAGGAATTCTATGAAAGTTATGGCTTTGTTGCTGGTGTTGTCGTGTGCGGTCGGCTGTATGGCCGGGGAGGGCTTTCTGGAGGCCAGAGGCGCCGAGCTGTATCTGGACGGCAAGGTGTACCGGGAGATCGGCTTCAACAAGTATGACCTGCTGCTGCAATCCATACTGTGTCCGGAAGAGCAATGGCGGCAGACGAATGAGAAGGAAGTCACCAAAGACCTGGAAGAACTGCACCGGCACGGCTTCAAGATCATCCGCTTTATGGGCGGGCCGTTTTATCCGACCGATTTTGATCGCTATTTTTTCCACAAGGACAGCGAAATCCAGGCCGCCATCCGGAAAATCTTTTTTCAGCGGTACGACCGGATTCTGGACCTGTGCGACCGGTATGAAATCAAGGTAATCCCCTCGCTAATCTGGTGGAACGCGGCCTTTGCGGACCTGGGCGGCCATTCGATGCATGAAGGCGTAGTCAATCCGCAGTCCGCCGCCCGGCAAAAAATGAACGAATATATTGCGGCGGTGGTGGAACGGTACCAGGACCGACCGACGATTGCCATGTGGGAGCTGGGCAACGAATGGAACCTGCAGGCGGATTTGCAGTTCAAAGACGGGGCAATCGGCAACTATGAAAGAAACCTGGCGCCGCCGGTCATCGTTCGCGATAACACGAATAATTTCAATTCGGAGGAGTTGGCCCGGATGACACAGCAACTGGCGGAATTAATCAAATCAATTGACCGGAATCATCTGGTTACTACCGGCCATTCCTCGCCCCGCGCTGCCTCTATGCATCTGCTGAAGGCGGCCAAGGCCAATCAGCCCCTCGACTGGACCCATGATACCCAGGAAGAATTGACGGAATACCTGAGCATGACACATCCCGATCCAATCGACGTGATTAGTATTCATTATTATGAGGAGGCGATGGAATGCTATCGGGCGGAGGGCGGCCACGGCAATCCGGACAATCTGGGATTATTTATGCAGGCCTCGCAGCAGATTGGCAAACCCATGATGATTGGGGAAATCGGGATGTATAAAAAAATGGAGGATGCCATAGAAGATTACCGCCAGCCCGGCTGTCTGCCCTACCTTGAGGCTTGCCTGCGGGAAATCGTGAAAAATAAATACCCTCTCACGCTGTACTGGACCTATCATGACAGCAATATCGGCCGGGGAGAACAGCACTGGAGTCTGGAATACGGCAAGACGGACGAGGTCTTGAAACGAATCGAACAAGCCAACCGGGACATCAAAAAATGATATGGAAAGCCAAATGGATCTGGTGCCAGCGCCGCCGCTATAATCAATATAATGATGCCATGGTGACGCAAAAGCAGTTTCGGGTACCTGCCTTTCACAAGGCGGAAGTGCATATCACCGCCGATACCTTTTATCGTTTATATATCAATAATGTCTGGGTGAACGACGGTCCGGCCCGGGCGTGGCCGGAACATTATTCGTATGATTCGATCGATATTACTCCCTATCTAAAAAAAGGAGTAAACGATGTTAAAATTATTGCCCGTTATTTCGGGGTGGGCGATTTTCATCATATCCCGCAGCAGGCCGGTTTGCTGGCACAGATCGAAATCATGACTGCCCAGGGCAAAGTAAAGACCATTCCCACGGACGCCGCCTGGCAGGCGGCGGATTATCGACCGCTGCTAAAAAATACGCCCAAGGCCAGCATCCAGATGGAACCGGCGGAATTTTATGATGCCCGAAAGGCCGAAAAGCTGGCGTTTCATAAGGCGGCTGTTTTGTTTTCTGCTGAGGCGGGGCCCTGGCGGGACCTGACCCGGCGCAAGGTCCCCCTGATAAACCGCAAAGAAGTCGCTTTTACCCGTTTCTTATCCGCCCAGGCGGTTGATGCTCCCGGTGATTACTGGTGTCTGCCCTTTCGCAATCTATTGCATCCCCACCGGATGGAAGCTAATCGGTATGTTCATTGCCC
>JAKJEP010000304.1 GCA_022705365.1 Planctomycetota bacterium
CCTTCACCGAATTCACTTTCAATACCCCCTCTAGCGTATTATCCTTCGGATTCATTTCGACAAAATCTCCGCCCGCCAGCACCAGCAGCTTATAGGGGAAACTGCCCTCCGCCTCCACCTGCAGGTCCCAGTCACCCTGCGCCGGGGAAAATACCATCTTCCCCTCCGGCGCCAGCTCCGCCATTCCCATTCCGCCAAATACCTGCTTGTTATTAACCAGCAGCACCACGTGATAAGGCCCCGCAAATGCTTCCGTCCCCTTATTCTGTACCGTGCACGTAAAAGTGATCCGCTCCCCAGCCGATGGTTCCGCCGGCGAAAACGCCGCTTCCGCAGCGGCCAGATCCGCCTTGACCACCAGATTCCGGCCTTCCCGTAGCGCTTCAATCTCCTCTGTCAGGACTTCCTTCAGATTCGGCAGCGCCCCGATATGAATATTCTGGATGATCCCCTGCTTGTCGATCAGCACCGTCTGCGGCAGATATTCCAGTCCGTACAGACCCGATACCTGACCGTTCCGTTCCAGCAGAACATTAAGGGACATATTTTGTGCCTGCAGAAAGTCTTTGATACCCCCTGCCTGGTCTTCGGTGTTGATGGCATAGAATACCACCGATTTGTCTTTGTACCCCTGCGTAACTTCCGCCAGGATCGGCAGCGCTACCCGGCACGGCCCGCACCGCAAGGCCCAGAAATCCAGGATCACTACATCCTTACCAAGATGGCTGGCCAGCTCCACTTCCTGATTCTCCAGATTCGTCAGTTTGAAATTCGGCGCTGTCTCACCCACCATCCGGTGTTTCTGCTCCCCGCCCGGATTGGTAAATTCCTTCACCTTTTTCACACCCGCCGGCGGCGTAAACTGAAAATATTTTTCCATCTCTTTGCCATCGAATTCCCAGCCCGAAAAATCCCAGGCAAAGTCATAACGCAGCGAATCGGCCTTGTCCGGCATCGCCTGCAAGATTTGCCTGCTGATATCCGCCTCAATCCGCCGGATTACCACCGGGCTTTTCTCCTCCAGCCACAGCTTCCAATCCATCTCTTCCTGAACAAATTTGATCAGATGACAGAGACTCCCTTCCCGCTCGTTCAGCCCTTCATAGGTGATGGTGCGGACATCTTTCACGATCCCCGCATAAGGATCCGCCGCAAAAAACGCATCCACCAGCGGAACGGTCTGTGATAAGAGCATACCCGCCTGCCCCTGTTGGAATAGTGCATCAAAATCTGCCGGCGCACTTTCCGCCTGGTATTGATTCGCCGTGGGCAGAAACGTTAACAGTTCCGTCCCGTTGCTGACCACCGTAGGACCAAAGAGTCCCTGCTTATGCACCATGCTCAGTTTATTGGGCCGCTGCATGGCAATTTCATATACATCCTTTTTCTCTTGAATAAGCTGTTCTTCCTTTTGTAGTGTGGAGGCCCGCACCGTGAAACGAAAAGAACTGCTGCCAGCCAGATTTTTCGAAAATTGCTTCAGCAGTTCTTCTGCCTTCGCATCCACCTGTACCGCCGGCTGTCCATAGACCCCGGTCCCGGCAAACACCACCGCTATAACCATCAGTCCGCAAAGAATTTCTCGTACCATTGTTTTTCCTTTATTCATGTTTTTATCCTTGAATAGAATCCTGATTCGCCTGACTGTCCAGATACCCCAGTGCCTCCAGCCGCCGCTTCACCCTCAACAAGTCTTCCGACTCCCGGGCGTCAGTACTGCCGCTGGTAACTCCATGGCTGGCAACCAGATCCCGCAGCACATACACCACAAAATCGGTGACTGAATTATACCCCGCTCCCCGGATCACCTGCGCTATCTTCTCATATAATGGTCGGGGAATCTTAAGTGTAACTTTATCTCGACTTTTGCTATAATTATCGGACATATTAACACTCCTATAACACTCCTATAAGAGTGCCATATTTCCCTGCTTTTGTCAAGTCTTTAATTATGATCTGGGATTCCCTCTCGTAATCGTTAATTATAATAATTTAATCCCTGCCTGTTCGCAAAGATTACGGGTAGAATCCGGCCAGATGCTGGCGTGGACCTCGCCGATGTGCCATTTTCGCCGATGGTCTGGGGAAACTCACCGTTGAGCAGCCGTTTGTGCCATTGGAAATCCTTGCGGTGCAGTGATTCACGGATTTCAAGCTGCTTGAGCATGGTGGCCGGATCGACGCGGATGCCCATCGAGCTGATTTCGAAGGAACGCTGTAAGAGCGGGTACCATAACAGGATATCACCGTTGAGTCCTTTGTTCCCATTGACGGTGGGGCTGGTCCAGTCGTCATAATCAGGCGCCCGGCCGTCGTGAATCTCGCCGGTGGGCAGCTCGCCGCCGATGCCGATGACGAAGACTGCACCCAATTCGCGGGTGATTTCGGTTTCCCGCTGGCGGGGAGAGAGGCTTGGGTAGCGGCGGGCGAGGTCTTCGGAATGAACAAAGGCGATTTTTTCGGGCAGGATGGGGGTGATTTGGGGATATTTTTCGCAGGTGAAGGCCTCGGTTTGACGCAGGACGGCATAGATTGTATCCACTATCTCTTTGAGAAAGCTGAGGTTACGTTCGTTATGGTTCATGACCCGTTCCCAGTCCCACTGGTCCACGTAGATGGAGTGGAGGTTGTCGAGGTCGTCTTCGTCGCCGCGGATGGCGTTCATGTCGGTATAGAGGCCCTCGCCCGGTTGGAAACCATAGTCAGCCAAGACCATACGTTTCCATTTGGCCAGGGAGAAGACCACCTCAGCTTCGGCGTTGTGGTCGGCCTTGATTTGAAAGCAAACCTTTCTCTCGACGCCATTTAGGTCATCGTTGATGCCGGAGCCTTTGCGGACGAAGAGGGGGGCGGAGACCCGCTGGAGGTTTAATGCTTGTCCCAAATGGGTTTGGAAGAAGTCTTTGATGTCCTTGATGGCCCGTTCGGTTTCGCGGAGAGGCAATAACGAGCGGTAGTTACCGGGTGCGATTAAATCAGCCATAACGGCTCCTTGCTAAAGGGATTAGGAAAAATAGTAAGCAGGTGTTAAACCTGGAACAAAGTCATACAAAACCTGATAAAACACGAAGAAAACATAGTAAAAATGCGGAAAAATAGCAAATAAATAACCTTATTATCACTTGATTAAGAACGGAGTGAGAGTTGCAGGAGGGAAGGAAGGAAATGTTGCAAGGTTGGGGAGGAACAGGTACAATCCGGCGGACATTTGGATGTGTTGATCTGGAAATGGAAATTCCCGGCTATAAGGAAGTGAAGGCACGTATGGCTCGTGAGAAATGGGGCAGCAATCTGGGGGTGATCCTGGCGGTGGCTGGCAGTGCAATCGGGCTGGGCAATTTTTTGCGGTTTCCGGTGCAGGCGGCCAAAAACGGCGGGGGTGCCTTTCTGATTCCGTATTTTGTTGCGTTTTTCCTGCTGGGGCTGCCGCTGATGTGGATCGAATGGACGATCGGGCGGTTCGGCGGCGGGCTGGGGCACAGCACGGCGCCGGGGATGTTTCATACGCTGGGCAATAAAAACCGGTTTGTGAAGTATTTCGGGATTATCGGGATTTTCGGGCCGCTGATTATCTTCATCTATTACATTTATATTGAGTCCTGGCTTTTGGGTTACAGTTTTTTTGCCCTGCTGGGCAGCTATAATTCCTGCACCAGTGAATCCAGCATGCAGGCGTTTTTGCAGGGATACCAGGGGCTGGTTAAAAATGAATTTTTTCAGAGTATTGGGCCGGCCTATGGTTTTTTTGCGTTCACCTTTCTGCTGAATGTGGTGATTATCTGTTTCGGCATCCGGAAAGGGATTGAGAAGGTCTGCAAGTATTCGCTGCCGGTGCTGTTTTTGTTTGCGGTGGTGCTGATGGTGCGGGTTCTGTGCCTGGGGACTCCCTATGCGGCCCAGCCCGAGTATAATGTGAATAATGGTCTGGGCTTTCTATGGAATCCGGACTGGTCAGCGCTGAAGAATCCGGAGGTGTGGCTGGCGGCGACGGGGCAGATTTTTTTCACGCTGAGCTGCGGGATCGGGGTGATTCTGACGTATGCCAGCTATTTGACGAAAAACGATGATGTGGCGCTGTCGGGATTGACGGCGGCCTCCGCCAATGAGATGACGGAGGTGATTTTGGGGGGCAGCATTATCATCCCGGCGGCCTTTGCCTTTTTCGGGCCGGCCGGCACCCGGCAGGTGGTGGAGGGGGGTGCGTTCAACTTGAGTTTTGTGACCATGCCGCTGGTGATGCAGCAGATTCCCGGCGGCAATCTGTTCGGGTTTCTGTGGTTTATGCTGCTATTCCTGGCGGGGGTTACGTCGAGTATCTCGCTGGCCCAGCCGGCGGTGGCTTTTCTGGAGGACGAATTCCGACTTTCCAAGAAGCGGGCCTCGCTGATTTTTGCGGCTGCGGTTTTTATTCTGTGCCAGGGGCCGGTGTTTCTGCTGGGCAAGGGGGTGGTGGATGAGCTGGATTTCTGGGGCGGGACCTTCTGCCTGGTGGTCTTTGCCGCGGTGGAGACGATTCTGTTTGCCTGGGTGTTCGGCATGGAGAAGGCCTGG
>JAKJEP010000305.1 GCA_022705365.1 Planctomycetota bacterium
GCGGTACCAGGCAAATCAATGAAAAACGACAGCGGCAAAATGATTTTCTTGAGGCGTTAGAAACCTTGAACAATTTTACTATCTATTACGGTCATTATTTGAAAAAGGCTGTTACCTGCTATAATTGTCGAGCAACCTGGTTTACCCATGAGGAAAAAATGACAGACGTTAATATTGCTACGGAATTACTGACCGATGCCTATGAAGATCGATTTGATACCGCCTTATTGATTTCAGCTGATAGCGATCTGGTTCCTCCTGTACAAGCTATTCGCCGCTTATTTCCCGCGAAACGGATCGTCGCATGCTTTCCACCCGGTCGGTTTTCGGAACACTTGAAACAAGCCGCTCATGGGCAATTGATTTTGGGGCGCGCGATTTTAGCTAAAAGTCAATTTCCTGACCATATTGGCAAAGCAAACGGTTTTGTTTTGCAACGTCCCCAAACGTGGAGATAGAAAAAGGTCGGCAAGTGAGTTGCCGATCCTACACGACAGGAACGGCTGGCAGGTATTATATATATGGGATATTGTAAGAATAGCAAATTAAGATGATCGGACAAGCAGTTATGGTTTAAAATCCAGGTGTTATGTTTTTCTATGTGAAAATTGGCTGCATTTAGAAAGGATGGGTTTATGAAAGAGAAAGTATTTGGACTGAAAGAAATGATAACCATAGTTGTTGTGGTATTATTATTTGCAATATGGTTTTTTCCTTCCTTTTTACCGAAAAAAGAGCTTTCCATGCGAGTGCAGTGCAGTTCGCGGGTTAGCAATATAGGCAAAGCCATTGCCATGTATCAAAATGAATATAATGACAGTTACCCTTTGATCGCTTCGCCCGCGAATCCGAACTGGCAATTTGGCAAGACTGGTGCGGAGGTATATAATTCCGATAAAGAGCTGGGGGGCGGCGGTGTTGGCAACGGCCGATGGTGCGATAAGGATTCTCCGCTTCTGAATTGGGAGAAGACGCCGACGCTGGGCGGCAGTTTGTATTTATTGTGCCGCTATGATGATGTTGCTCCAAAAAATTTCAACTGTCCATCCTGCAAATACAGCATGGAACAAGATATTCGTGGTGCCATGAAAGCTTATAATGTGGTGAGCTATAAAGATTGTTTTGATTTTCCCTCCATGAATTGCTGCAATTATTCGTATAAAAATCCCTGTATTGGCCTGCCAGAGGGACCCTCCGATTTGAATACGGCGATTCTGGCGGATAAGAATTGGGCGTTTGATGATAAAACGGGCCGGAACCAGATCAACCGGCAGGCGGGGGCCTGCCCGGATTGGAATAGTTCGGTAACGGAGGTATCGATGTTTATCCAAGAGGCGGATTGCACTGACCGGGATGGTGAAAATGACGCCCATAATAATTCCCAAAATCACGATACCGAGACACAAAATGTGCTGTTTGCCGGTTTCAACGTGGAAAGATGCGATACACCTTTTGTGGGAATCGAACACGATAATATCTATACGCAATGGGAGGCAACCAGCAGCAAGGCGATGCAAAAAGTAAAAGGGAGGTGGGGTGTCGAGGCCTACGATAATAGAAGTTTATCCACTCAGAATATAAATGATTCTTATCTGGGAAATTAATTGCCGGAAATAGGAAGGACGGAAGAATGGTGGGCGGTGCCCACCCTACAGGAATGACCAGCGGACGATGGAATGAAATATGGGGACGATATTAATGTAGGGCGTTTACCCTTTCGCCCCTTTGGGGCTGGGGGAGGGAGAAGGTTCGGATTCCGGGGGCTTACGCCCCAGCTAAGAAACTAACGGCTCCTTCGAGGCCTGCGGAAAAAGAGCCGGCCAGAGGCCAGCGGTACAGGGGAATCACAAGCGGGACGCTTGTGCTACATTGTGGAAACAGATACATGGCGGGCAACTGGGGAATCGACTCCCTTACTGATGTGCGAGGCTGGGATAGGAAGAAGAAATTCTGGATTCCTGCTTGCGCAGGAATGACCGGCGGGCGGTTGGCAGATATATGGGACATGGTATGAGAGAGTGGGCAGAGAAGATGGATTCCCGCCATCGCGGGAATGACAAGAGGCCGGCGGGACGCCGGCGATACGTACTGCGGGCGGGGGAATGGCAGGCACGGCCTGCGGCGCGAAGGACGCGGGGGCGAATGGGAATATGGCGCTTCCGCTGGGCGCTGCGCCAGTGGTGAAAGGGAGAATTGGGAAAATCACAGGCGAGACGCCTGTGCTACAAAGGCGGCGGGGAGGGATGAGAGAATTTGCGGAGGCGGCCTTATTCCTTTTTCGCCGGATCAACGCCACCGGGAAAAGTCTGCCGGGCAATCCGGCAGGCGTGGTTTTATGAAATCGGCACAGGATTCTACTACAGAAATTTATATTTTTACAAAAACCGGTCCCGGTCAGATACAAGGATACCTGCCGGGACCTGCGTATTGCGGAGCTCAAATAATCCCATTTATCCTGCACGGAAACGCCAAAAGACAATATTGACTTCCCAAAACAGCTCTGGCTCCCCAACGACAAGGAGTCGAAGAGTTTTTGACGCCGGCGTCATCCTTTGGTCAATCCCATCAGCAGGGGTTTGCGGAAGACCTTGCTGCCGCGGTAGAACCAGTCGGTGGTCATATCGGCGCTGCCCAGGGCCGGCTTTAGGCGGCCGGCGTATTTCGGCTGGACGGGGGGTTTGGCGATAATCAGCTCCAGCGGCACCGCGGAGGTCTCGTTCACCACCGCCAGTTCCTTATTGTCCGGATGGATATTGCTCCAGGCATGGGCACAGGGACTAAAATCCGTGGTGGCCACGTAGAGTTTTTCGCCCCGGTTCAGGACGACCGGCACTAACCCATCGGTTTCCCCCTGGAGGCCTTTAGGAATGGTAAATTCCTTAACCATCTTTTCCCCGCGCCGGCGGGCCGCCTTGAGGTAGTCCCGGCCCTTATTCACCGGATGATGAAAGGCCTTGATATCGATAAACGTGCATACTTTGCTGCACGCCGGATCGCTCATCATGGTGAAATCCTCGAACTTGGCGGCAATCATATCGATATAGCCCTTCTCCCGCCAGAGGCTCTGGAAACTGCGTTTGGGATCCTTCACCATGACATAGGTCCATTTGGGATTCCAGGTTTTGTTTGGCGGCTCGAAGCCGTTCAGGAGCAGTTTGGCGTCCTGGGTTCCCGACGGGACATTTTTGCCGCCGGAATAGACCTGCGGGTCGAAGGCGAATACATTGTTGTGGCCATGCCGCACCAGGAAGGGGCTGACCAGTCCCTTGCAGCAGGTGGCGTGATTGATGCCAACATAGATCGCGATGATGGTTTCGGGGACGGCGGGGATCAGGTGGGCCAGCTCAAAACTGTCCACATCCTCATCCTGGGCAAAATAAATGCTGTGCCGCGCCATCAGCAGATACGATTCAATGGCAAATTTCACATAATCCTGCACCTTCAGTTTTGATCCCTTCGGTACCACAATCTTCCGAGTGGGTTCCAGTTTCATACTGCACCATCCTTCTGTTATAATTGACGTTCCAAAGTTTGTATCCAGTTCTGATAAGCCGCTTCATACGCGGCCGCCAGTTTGCTGTCCGGCTCGACCACCCGCGTCGATTGCAGACCGATAAAGGCTTCACCGGGGGTTTTGTAAATCTCCGCGCCGATCCCCGCCCCCCGCGCGGCCCCCTGCGAACCGTCGGTATTGTAGAGTTCCACGCTGGCGCCCGTCACGGTGGCAAAGGCCTTGCCGAACAGGGGACTTAAAAACAGGTTCGCATCTCCGGCCCGGGCCACCTTGACCTCGATCCCCATCTTCCGGAGGATATCGAAACCGTAGTTCAAAGCGAAAACGATCCCCTCCTGCGCGGCCCGCAGAAAATGGCTGCGGGTGTGGACGTTGAAATTCCAGCCGTGCACCGAGGCGCTGATATCGCGGTTGCCCAGCAGCCGCTCCGCTCCATTGCCGTAGGGGAGCATGACCAGCCCGTCGGAGCCGACGGGGGCCTGAGCCGCCAGCTCATTCATATGCTGGTAGGAGACTTCCGCCGGGCCGTTGCCCATGAAATGATGCTTGAGCCAACTGTTCAGCACTCCCGTGCCATTGACGCATAAGAGAACGATATTCCGCATCTGCTGGGGGGTGTGGTTTACGTGCACGAAGGTATTGACCCGCGACTGGCTGTCGTAGCTGAGGGTATCCGTCACCGCGGCCACCACGCCGGAAGTCCCCGCCGTCGTCGCTACCTCCCCCGGATTCAATACCTTCAGCGAGAGGGCATTGTTGGGCTGGTCGCCGCCGCGGTAGCAAACCGGCACCCCGCTCTTGAGGCCCAGGGCCTCCGCCGCCTCCCGGCTCAATCTCCCCTGCGGTGAAAAGGCCGGCACCAGCGCCGGAAGCAAAGCAGGCGAAATATCGTAGTATTCGAGAATTTTAGCGGCGGGCTGCTGGCAGCGGAAATCCCACAGGATGCCTTCGGACAGGCCCGAAGCCGTGGTGGTGATTTCCCCGGTCATCTGCATGGCAATATAATCGCC
>JAKJEP010000306.1 GCA_022705365.1 Planctomycetota bacterium
TGAGCGGCGGGGAGAATCAGCCCGGCTGGCTGCTGGTGAAAGTGCCGCGCGGCTGCCCGGCGGGGGACCACCAGGTGCAATTGAAAATCCAGGGCCGGGGAATGGAGCCGGTTACGCTGCCGGTTCAGATTCATGTGTATGATTTCGAAATGCCCGCCCGCCCCCATATCGTTTCCGCCTTCGGCCTCGATGCCGGGCCGATTAATCAGTATCATAATCTGCAAACCGCGGAAGAACAAAGGCAGGTCTGGGATTTGTATCTGCAGTCATTCCGCGAGCATCGCCTCACACCGTATAATTTTGCTCCGTATGACCCGATTCAGGTGAAGTTTGACTGTACCATCTGGGAAGGCGGCCAGATCGTTTCGGATGATCCTGCCGGCGGCCGGTCCTGCCTGAAGCTGATCGACGAGAATCCCAGCCGGAACGTGGATTGCTCTACCTCCTATCTGATTCCGGTGGCGAAGGACGCGGAGTACCGCCTGACCTGGAAGGTGAAGACTCAAAAGGCAGGGCAGGAATATCTAATTACTCTGAACACCTGCGATGCGAAAGGCCGCTGGATTTCCGGTCATAATATCGATCTGGCCTATGCCGGCAGCGGGCAGTGGCAACCGGAAGAAACCGTAGTGAATCCCACGCAGCGGTCTCCCCAGGCGGCGTTTGTTACGCTGGCCCTGCGGCCGGCCCTCTGGAGGGAGGATGGCAGTACGGTCGGGACCGCCTGGTTTGATGATGTCAGCCTGACGAAAGCCGGTGACGATACGAATCTGATACGCAACCCGGGCTTTGAATCCGAAAATTTCCAGCCGGATGTGACCGTGGATTTCACCCGCTGGGATGAGCAGGCCCGCAAATATCTCGATGAATACGGCTTTACCTCCTTCCGGCTGGACTTGCAGGGGATGGGCTCCGGCTGTCAGTTTGGCACCAACCTGGGGCAGATCGGGCCATTTGCCCAGGGGACGCCGGAATACCGGCAGATATTCCGTAATTACTGCCTGCAACTGCAGAATCATCTGGAGCAGCAGGGCTGGCTGGACAAGGCCTATATCTACTGGTTCGATGAGCCGGAAGAAAAAGACTACGAATTCGTCAAAAACGGTATGGAAGAAATCAAGCTGGCCGGTCCGAAACTGCCGCGGATGCTGACCGAGGAGCCGGGTGAACACCTGGCCGGCAGCGTCGATATCTGGTGCCCAATCCTGCACCTGTTCGATCCGGCCGCCGCCGCCCGGCGCCAGCAGCTTGGAGAAAAAATCTGGTGGTATGTCTGCACCGGGCCGCGGCAGCCGTATCCGGGGCTGTTTATCGATCACGACGCCGTGGAACTGCGGATCTGGCTGTGGATGAGCTGGAAATGGAGCGTGCAGGGGATCCTGGTCTGGGCCAGCAACTACTGGAGCAGTCCCTGTGCTTTTCCGCCCCCTAAAATTCAGAATCCCTGGCAGGACCCGATGAGTTATGTCTCCGGCTACGGGGGCGAACCAATCGGGACGATTAGCTACTGGGGCAACGGCGACGGCCGTTTCCTCTACCCGGCCAACCGGGACGTGGAAAAGGACAAGCAGAAATATCTGGAAGGCCCGGTCAGTTCCTTCCGCTGGGAGATGCTGCGGGAAGGCCTGGAGGATTACGAATATTTCTGGCTGCTGCAAGAGCGGCTGCAAAAGGCCCGGACGCAGGGAAGCAGCGCCGCTGATTTTGAGGAATACCAGCAGCTTCTGGCCATCCCCGAACCCATCGTCACCGACCGGACCCACTTTAGCCGTGATCCCCAGCCGCTCTATCAGTACCGGGCGAAACTGGCCGAGGCAATCGAAAGACTATCGCGATAAATTTTATGTCATGATAATGGAACATAATCCCGCAGAAACGGCAACAGGCAGGGCCAGGATGGACAGCCAGCGGGGGCGGCCTTTGAGGGACCATACGGCCCAAAGAATGGCGCAGAGGGCAAAAAACACACGGAGCCAACCGAGCATATTCAGGAGAGGGTAAACCTGTTGGAGTAATTCGGGTTCCCGAAGTCGGCCATGGTCCCTCATGATGTACCAGTGTACGTTAGAGTACAAACCTGTCATACAGAAGGTTGTGGCGGAAAAAATGAAACTGGCCAGGGCGGTCGGCCAGGAGGAAACGGAGGGTGCTTTGGCGGAATCTTCCATATAGCTGTATTTGTCTGTTTCCATTTTATACTTTTTTTATTGAGGTACTGATTTTGCCGGATTCCTTTGGTATTCGGTCAGGTATCATTTTTCGTTGAGGAAGTAGTCGGAAATTACACCCATGAAGGGGTTGTATTTGATGGCGTAGTGGGTGAGGCCTTGGGCGGCGAAGCGGCTGGAGAGGAGTTTGTCTTCGGCGTGGAGGGTAGGGGCGATTTTTTCCCAGTGGCGTTCGTCGAGGGCGAGCAGGTCGTCCACGCGGCGGCGATAGTCCGGGGCGACGGGCAGATCGGAGTAGGCATTGACGAACCAGGGCATGATGCGGCCGATTTTTTTGAGCAGGAGGTTCTGCCGGGGGCCGAAGTCGAGGCAGGATTCGTCGGTGAAGTTGGCCAGTCGGTCCATTTTGGCCTGGTTGACGAAGCCGCCCTCGATACTGATTTGATGGGCACGGGTGCCGGGGTAGGGGAAGAAATAGGTCCAGCGGAAGCGGCCGGGGCGGGCCAGGGCCAGCAGGCGGATGGTTTCCAAGAGGTGGTCGGGGGTTTCGTGGGGGAAGCCGATGATGATGAAGACCGAGCTGTGTATGCCGGCGGCGTTGACCTGGGTGATGGCTTCGATGATGCGCTCGTTGGTCATATGGCGGTGGAGGATGCGGCGGCGGAGTTCGGGGCTGCCGGATTCGACACCGAACTTGACGACGCGGCAGCCGGCGCCGGCGAGCAGGGCGGCCAGTTCGGCATCGAAAAATCCCACGTGGGCATTGACCACGAAGGGCAGGGAGGTGAGCCGGCGGTAGGCGGTACAGAACTGGCGGACCCAGGTTTTGTCGAAGGTGAAAAGGTCGTCATCAAAAATGAACATGGAGATGCGGCGATAGGATTCCAGGAGGAAGCGAATCTCGCCGATGACCTGTTCGACGGGGAAGTGGCGGATGTAATGGAGCTGGGGGAAAGAGCAGTTGAGATCGCGGCGGTAGACGTCCACCATCTGGTGGTTGAAACAATAGGTGCAGGCAAAGGGGCAGCCGCGCGAGGCCATGAGGCCTACCCAGCCTTTTTTGGCGTCGATGAGGGTCTGGAAGTCCATGATGCTGTAGTCTTTGGGGGGCAGGATTTGGAGGTTGGGCAGGGGGCGGACGGGATTGATGCGGGTGCGGCCGGCGCGGCGAAAGGCGAGATTGGGCAGGCCGTCCACGTTTTGGTTTTGTTCCCAGCGAGTGACGAATTCGGCAAAGGCATCCTCACATTCCCCGCGAAACACGTAATCGAACAGGCCGGAGTCAAGGATTTGTTCGGCGTTGAAGAGGGTATGGATGCCGCCGCAGACGAGGGGGCCGGGGAAAACCGGCCTGGCCCATTCGGCGAGCCGGCGGGCATAAGCCCACTGATTGGTTACGACGGAAAAGGCCAGCAGATCGGGGGCTTCGGTCCGGAGGCGCTGGAGGAACTGGGCCTGGGTGGGCAGCGGGGCCAAATCTTCGCACAACTGCCAGAAGGCAATCTGGTGTCCCTGGGCCTTGAGGACGCCGGCCAGGTGGGCCACGCCGTAGTTGAAGCCTACCTGCGAGCCGCTGTTGGGATAGAGAAAAAGGATTTTCATGACGGCGTCTCCGCGGGCGGGGGGCCGGTGCGCTGGGAACGCTCCTGCAGGACACGTTCCACCATTTCCAGGTCATGGTGCGAGCCGTTATGGCGAAAAGCGTTAACATGCACGATGGCGGCCGGGCCGGGGGAACAGGCCTTCCAGCGGCGAATGAAACGGGGATTGTTGGTGCCGGCAAAGACGGTGATGGTGGGGATTTGCAGGGCGGCGGCGATGTGCTGGCAGGCAGAATCATAGCCGATGAATTCGTCGCTGCCGCCGATCAGGGAGGCCATGGCGCCGATGCTGCAGGAGACGGCCAGCACGCCCTCGGCCAGGGACCAGTCGGCGGGATCATCGAGGCGGGCAACCCGGGCCGGTTTGCCATCGGCATGGATTGCGGAGAGGATGGTTCGGGCGGCGTTGACCTCTTCCGGTCCGAATCCTTCATCGAGGATCACCATCGTGCGGGGAGTTGCCAGCAGGCGGCGGACCAGTTCCGTTTCAAAGCCGATGCCAAGCCGTTTCCGTTCGTTGCCGCCGACGCCGAAGTTGACGGTTATAATCCGCTGGCAGCCGCAGCGTCGAAGGGCCGCAAGCAGGGTTTGGGCATGAGCCAAAACATCGGCTGCCGGCCAAACGCGGGGATAACAAAAGGCGGAAGGGCCTAAGAGGCTGTCGAGCCAGGTGTTGGCCAACCCGGCCATGGACATCTGCCGGACCTGGCGGGAGGGGTCGTGGGTGTCGAAGTAGAGATAGTT
>JAKJEP010000307.1:0-4182 GCA_022705365.1 Planctomycetota bacterium
CAGGCATCGATAATCGCCTGCATGAGTTCCATATTATTGACATTGAAAGCCCCGATGGCAAAACCGCCTTTATAGGCCTGTTCAAACATTTTTTTGGTGGTTACTAATGGCACGGTTTTTACTCCTTACTAATTCAACCAATTCACTCGATGCGAACTTCGGTACCGGAGCGAACGTTTCGCACGACCGACAGGTCGCCTTGTACACATCCAATGATATTCACCGCCGAAGCAGCACGAATTTCATCACCTTGCGAGACGGGGGTGAAACCGAAGAAGATGCAAAACGCATTTCCGGTAGGCCAATAACCCAGCTCACCCGCCTGCATCACCTCCCGGGCGTCGGGTTCCAGGTCCATCTGCACAGGAATATCAAAATATATCTCATCTCCCCAGCGTTGTCCAACCCCAATTATGGGAAGTTTCCGGGCGATGGCCCGGGCGGTAGGACTGTCATTCAGACTTGCCGGCAGGATTATCTTACCCGCTATAATTTGAATGGCAGTTGTCATGATTCTTTACCCATTTTTTGTTTGATGGAATCGATAATGTCTTTCAGAGTCTCTTCCAGGGTAATTTTAGGCGTGTAGCCAATGGTTTGCCTGATTCGTTCGAGGCTGGGTACACGGCGCATCATGTCGTCGAAGGGTTTGCCGTATGCCTGTTCATAGGAGAGAAACTGTTTTTGGCTGGGGGAGCCGGTCAGCGCGATGATTTTATCGGCGA
The DNA here is from genome assembly GCA_022705365.1 of Planctomycetota bacterium. Taxonomy (GTDB): domain Bacteria; phylum Planctomycetota; class Phycisphaerae; order Sedimentisphaerales; family SM23-30; genus JAKJEP01. Next base: position 726 of record JAKJEP010000307.1, read on the forward strand.
GGGCCTCAATGGTGATCTCCTGATCGGAACCGACGTTATAGACGCGGCCGGGTGCTTTTTCGCACTGCATTAGACCGGTCAGGCCAGCGATGACATCTTTTACATGGCAGAAGCAGCGGGATTGCCGGCCGGTGCCGTAGATTTTAAGCGGCTGGCCTTTGAGGGCCTGTTCGACGAACCGGGGGATGACCATGCCATACTGGCCGGTCTGGCGGGGTCCGACGGTATTGAAAAGGCGGGTGACAATTACGGGCAGTCCATACTGCTGGTGGTAGGCAAAGGCCAGAAATTCATCGATGGCTTTGCTGCACGCATAAGACCAGCGGGAAAAGCGGGTACTGCCCAGCACGGAATCATCGTCTTCGTGAAAGGGAGCCGCTTCACTTTTTCCATAAACTTCACTGCTGGAGGCGAGCAGGACTTTTTTCTGGAATTTATTGGCAATTTCCAGAACAACTTCACTGCCGTGAATGTTGGTTTCGATGGTATGAACCGGGCGGTCCACTATGAGCTGAACACCCACGGCAGCCGCCAGGTGATAGATCACGTCACATTGTTCGATCAACAGGTGCATGGTTTCACCGTGGCGGACGTTGTCATAAACAAAACGGAAGCGGGGATTGGCCCGTAAGTGGGCGATATTTTGCAGAGTTCCGGTGCTGAGGTCATCAATAGCAATTACCTCATGGGTATCACGCAGGAGTGTTTCCGCCAGATGCGAACCGATAAAACCTGCACCGCCAGTAATCAGTATTTTCATAAGTATCTACAATATAACAAATTATAGCACATAGACGCCGCCCGGCGGACGCCTGAATCATTATTATATGATTCCTCAACGCTTTCTCAACTATTTATTATTGCCATCGGTCTTCCGGAAAACTAGGCTTATAAAGGTATATTCTTTATGGTTCCAGACGACACATTTATCCTGACATGGGGGAATTGGAGAGCTTACCAGGGGTTGGAGTTGATATTGAGCAGCAACCTGGAGAATTTGTTCTATATCCTTTTGCGAGAGAATATTCCAGGCCAGATGGAATTGACCGGCAACATCGCTGGTATCAATGGGTTCCTGCCAGTAATCGGCGGTAACAAACAGAATACCGCCGGGTTTGAGCAGACGGGCTGATTCCTGAAGGAACCGGTCAAAATCGACACCATGTTCGATAACGGAGATACAGGTGGCAAAATCATAAGAGGCATTCGGAAAGCCGGCTTGGGTAAGATCCTGGCGGCATAGCGTAAACGGTTTTTTTAGTTTTTTTTACTTCCACATCCGGGCAAGTTGCTGGATACGGTCCAACAGGGGAATATGCAGATCAACGCCGGTCAGATTTTGAAAAGAAAGGGCATGCAGGAATTTCAGGGTATCCAGGCCGCCGCAGCCCAGATCAATGATTTTGGCATGGCGGGGCAGCGGATCAATAATTTGGCATAAGTGATATAAATCCCAGTTTTTCTCGGCACTGCGATGTTTGGGCAGGTTATGGCGGCCCAGAAAGAGAGTGGCCTGGGCTATTTCGTTCCAATTGGCGAGAACTTGTATCATCTATTATAAACCTTACTGTTTACCTGGTTTTTGTTACATAATCAAACACAGCGCTTACCGGTCCTTGAACCGGTTTTCCATCTTACCCCGCTGAAACTAAAAAATCGTCATACAAAACTTGCGGATCCCCTCGCCGATTGGTTACCACCAGACGGGTATTTTCCCCCTGGGCCGGAGACTCCGCCTTGACTGGCATCCGCGGCGATAGATCCCGCGGAACAGGAGGCGGGTTTGGATAGGAAGACCAGGGTAACATTGGGGGAGAGCGGCTGGGTGCGGGTGATAGAGTAGCCGTGGCGCTGATAGAGGCGGAGGTTGGAGGTGCTTTGGCTGCCGGTGAAGAGTTCGAAGCGGGCGGCGGTGGGGAAATGGTCCTCGATGGCCCGCAGCAGACGGGAGCCGATACCGCGACGCTGGTAATCCGGGTGGACGATCAGTCGGTAGATGGTGCAGGTTTCCCCCTCCTGCCGGGCGCGGACCGACCCGGCCAGATGATTGTCCCAGAGGGCCTTAAGAACGATGGAGCAGGCAAACTCCTGCCGGAGGGATTCGAGAGTTTGCGTCAGGGGCAGTAGCGACCAGTCGTTGTAGAGCCGAGCTTCGGACTGGTAGGCAAGCTGCTGGAGGCGGAGGATAGCCTCTGTGTCCTCAGCCGATGCCAGCTCAATCGTTTCCATACATTGCTTTCTGCTGGATAGCTGCCGGCCTGCTGATCCATCCACGGATCAACAGGCTCCCTGCTGCTGTATAACACCAATTGCTATATATACCGGCAAAGCAGGTGATGTCAAGAATCGCAGCCACAGATTTTTTGAAAGGAGGTGGGCAGGAAGGCGCGAGATAGGAATATTTTGCTTTTCCGGAGCCGGCGTGATTTTATAATGCGGGTATGAGTAGAATTCTGACCCATATATTGCTGCACAGGATTGCCAGGGATGGTACCCATTGTGCCGCTGCCGGCAGGGTTATATCCAGAGAAAGACTGGTATGAACCTTGTCACTGGCGCCACGGGTTTGCTTGGCAGTTACATAGTCGAGAAACTGGCGGCTGCCGGTTAACCGGTTTGTGCTCTGGTCCGGGCCAACTCCAATACAGACTTTCTTGACCGGCTCCCGGTAGAAAAACGGATAGCCAATCTGGCGGAAATGAACAGTCTGCAAAGCATTTGCCGGGATGTGGAGGCCGTTTACCACTGCGCGGCCCAGGTGGGCGATTATGGCCGCTGGCACGAGTTTCAAGCAAATACGGTTCAGGCGGCGATTCATATTGCCACGGCGGCGTTGGGAGCCGGGGTGAGACGCTTCGTACATATTTCATCGGTTAGCGTCTATGGGCAATCCGACCGGCCCTCCCTGATACTGACAGAGGAACAGCCGTTGGCGCAACGGGTACCGCGGTGGTTTTATTATACCCGTGCCAAAGTCGCGGCAGAAGAGCATCTCTGGCGGATGTATAACCAGCAAGGTCTGCCGCTCACCGTGATCCGGCCGGCGTGGATTTACGGCCCGCGTGACCGCCACCGATTGCCCCGGCTGTATGATGCATTAAAGAGCAGCCGCTATCGGATCATCGGTGCGGGTCAGAACTCTCTAAACGCCGTGTACAGCGGCAATGTTGCCGATGCCTGCCTGCTGGCGGCTGGGAATCCGGCGGCCATCGGGCAAGCGTACAATATCAGCCGCGACGGCTGCATCCGTCAGATGGATTTTTTTGCCAAACTTGCCCGGGAGCTGCACTGCCCGGTACCGGATGCTCATATTCCCTACCGTCTGGCACAGAGTGTTGGTTTGGGCTGCGAAGCGATCTCGCATCTGGTCCGATCCACTCGTCCGCCGCTCATCAGCCGATATGCCGTTTGGTGGCTCGGACAGGAGGTCTCATTCCCCACCGACAAGGCTCACGAA
>JAKJEP010000307.1:4192-4512 GCA_022705365.1 Planctomycetota bacterium
TACATATGATGAGGGCATTCGCCGGACGGCGGAATGGTATCTTTCCTTCCAGAATAAGGGTATCTGATTCTTACAATATTCAGGGGGTGGAGTAGATAAGGTAGAGGCCGGCGAGGAGGATGAGGAGGCCGCAGATTTTATTGAGGATGATAGCGCCTTGGGATTTTTCGTTCCATTTCAAGTAGTGCTGAACGAGTTCGGTGCAGGTGCCGCTCAGGGCGATGACGAAGACCAGGCCCAGGATATTGGGAACAAAGAAGGCGATACGGTATTATAATACCCTTTGGGGTAAGAAAACGGGCGGGGGGAATTTGGTGGAA
>JAKJEP010000308.1 GCA_022705365.1 Planctomycetota bacterium
TGCCGAAATTGCGGTACAGCCGGCGGATTTCAGCCATGAGCCGCTCGGTATCAATGCCCCGCTGAAAATGGTCGAGCCGTTCATACCACTGCCGGCGGGCCTCATCGGTCCGGGCGATCTCCGCCTGCAGGGTTTCGGGATGGCCCCGGCCGAACTGGGCCATCTGCATCTTGCGGAATTCCACTGTGCCCCGGAAGACCACGGCCCCGGCCCCGCGGTAGAGCATCGGAGAAAGAATCAGTACCAGCGCCGCAAGCAAAAGCAGCACCGCCGCCAGCGAAGCCAGCGTAAACACATGATTGGTGAATTGCCGGATCGCGGTTCTCATTTGCGTTTTCCTTTCGCCAGGCGTTTGGCCCGCGCAAGAAAATATTCGCTGGTCAGGTTCAGGACCAGGGTAAAGACCAGCAGCAGCAGGCCCACGGCAAACAGCGAATGATAGTGGGCGGAACCCTTGGCGGTTTCGCCCATATCGCCGGCAATGGTGGCGGTCATGGTACGGATGGACTGCGAAAAATCCCACCAGGGGGAGGGGATCTGATTGGCATTGCCCGAGGCCATCCAGACCACCATCGTCTCGCCGATGGCCCGCATCATCCCCAGAATCACGCCGGCGATAATGCCGCTGTGGGCCGCCGGGATCACCACTTTCCCCAGGGTCTCGGCCCGGGTGGCGCCCAGGCCGTAGGAGGCCTCCCGCAGTTCCCGCCCGACGGCGGCCAGCGAATCCTCCGCCACACTGATGATGGTCGGCAGGGCCATGATGGCCAGGATCAGCGAGGCATTCAGGGCGTTGGCCCCGGTGTCGAAGCCCAGCCGGTCATGCAGCCAGGGGGCCAGCACCAGCACGGCGAAAAAACCATAGGCCACCGACGGAATGGCCGCCAGCAGCTCGATGACCGGCTTGCAGATCTGGCGCACGGCAAAGGGAGCGATGTCGCTGAGATACACCGCCGCCAGCAGGCCGATGGGAACGGCCAGAATCAGGGAACCGGCCGTTACATAAAGCGAACCGGCCATCAGCGCCAGGGCGCCGAACTCGGCGGGCTGGGCTTCGGGATACCAGCCGCGCTGGGTCAGAAATTCCCGCAGGCTGTGCTGGCGGAGGAAGGGCAGAGCTTCCCGCAGTACAAAAAACAGGATCAGCAGTACGGCCAGCACCGAAACACCGGTCAGCAGAAACAGCAGCAGCCGGCCGCCCCGATGCGCCAGATACCCGCGCAGATCCTGCCGGGCAGTAAGGGCAAGCGGCCGGGTGAATTCAGCCGCCTGCCTCTGGTTCGGTTCTATCGTATTTGCCTGTTCCAGCATGGTTTTCGTTTATTTAATACGCCGTCACCGGGATAAAATGTTTGGCCTCAATAATTTCCTGCCCTTTCTCCGTCAGATAGAAGGTGCAGAAAAGGTAGGTCATCGAGCCTAGTTTGGGATAGCCGTTGGTAAAGAGAAACAGGGGGCGGCTGATGGGGTATTTCCCCTGGGCAATGGTCTGCCGGCTGGGCATTACGCCGTCAATTTTCACGGCCTTGACGTTCATATCCACAAAACCCAGCCCGACATACCCGATGGCGCCTTCCGTGCTCTTGACCCGGGCATGGGCCTGCGGATTGGCATTGACATATTCCACATTCGCGGCCATCTTTTCTTTCTTCATCACCAGTTCATGAAAGGTTTCGTAGGTGCCCGACGAGGTGTCCCGGCTGATGGGTACGATCTTGCGGTCCGGTCCGCCCAATTCCTTCCAGTTGGTGATTTTGCCCAGGTAGATATGGCGAACCTGTTCGGTCGTTAGTTCTTTCACCGGATTGGAGGCGTGCACCACCACGCAGATCCCGTCCATCGCGATTACATGGGCTACGGGGAAAATCCCTTTTTCCACGGCCGTTTTGAATTCCTGTTCCTTCATAAACCGGCTCATCATGGCAATATCACAGCGCCCATCCACCAGGGCCGCCGCCCCGTCGCCGCTGCCGGTTTTCTTGACCGTGATGGAAACCGACGGATACATCCCCATAAACGCCTCCGCAAAGGCATCGCCGATGGGGCCGACTGTGGTCGAACCGTCAATCTGCAGAATCCCGGCATCCGCCGCCAGGGAAACGCCGGCCATACCGAACATCAAAATCGATACCAGAAACATCTTTTTCATCTTTTTGCTCCTTGTGCTGCACATTTTTCTTTCTGCTAAAGTTTACACTGTAATTGTTAGAATTGTGTTAACGTTATATTAATCTTGCGTTAAAAGTGGTAATATTAGAATTTTACCAGCATATCCACCTGAAGACGCCGATAGGCATCATTGTTTTCAACCTCGTATTTGATAGGGTGTTTCGGTCCGATTGGTCGAAATTCTTTAAGGTTTAGGATTTGGCAGATGAATCGTGAAGGTGCTGCCCTCTCCCAGCGTGCTGGCTACGGTAACCCGGCCGCCGTGGATTTGCGCGATATGCTTGACAATCGATAGCCCCAGCCCCGTACCGCCCAGCTTGCGGCTCCGCGCCTTGTCCACCACATAAAACCGCTCGAAAATCCGCTCCAGATGTTTATTCGCAATCCCGCAGCCATGATCCTGGACGGAGATTTCGATTCCATCCGCTGCGCGGTTCGCCTCGATCCGGATTTTCCCCTGCTCCGGACTGTATTTGATGGCATTATCCACCAGATTCAGCAGCGCCTGCTCCAGCAGCGCCGGGTTCACCCGGGCCTCCAGCCCCTCTTCACAGGACAATTCCATCTCGATCTGCTGCTTTTCCGCCTTGGGCGCCATCAGTTCCAGCACCTCCGTCAGGATCGGCTGCAGCTTCTCCACCGGAAAATGCAGCGCCCGCTCTTCCCCCTGATTTTCCAGCCACGACAGGCTCAGCAAATCCTCGATAATCGCCTGCAGCCGGTCCGTATGCCTGCCGATAATCTGCAAAAAATGTTCCGCCTGCTGCGGATCCCGCAGTGCCCCTTCCTGCAGCGTTTCCACAAAACCCTTGATGGAAGTCACCGGCGTCTTCAGCTCATGCGAAACATTTGCCACAAATTCCCGCCGGATGGTCTCCAACTGGCGCACCCGCGTCATATCGTTGATTACAATCACCGCGCCGCTCTTATCGCCGCGGGCATTATGCAGGCTCGCCCCCTGCAAGCGCAGATACCGTTCCTTGAAGGTATAGAGGTGGATTTCGTTCTCCACCCCCTCTTCGGTTTGCAGCACCTGTTCCACAAACGACTGAAATTCGCTGTTGCGCACTACCTCTTCCACCGGCCGGCCCGGCTGGGATGCCTCCGCGATGTTCAGCAGCCGGATAGCCGCCTGATTGATATTCACAATCCGCCCTGACAAATCAATCGCAATGACTCCCTCCGCCATACTCGACAGAATGGCCTCCAGCTCATTCCGCTGGCTGGTGATCGTTTGAATCCGCTGCTGCAATTCGCCCGCCATCTCATTGAGCGACTCCGCCAGGGCCGCCAGTTCCTCCGTAGGGGGAATCGCCATCCGCTGTTCCAGCCGCCCCCGGGCAAATTGCCGGGCCGCCTGCCGCATCATTCCCAGCGGTCGGCTCAGGTGCCGGGCCATCAGCAGGCTCAGCAGCGCCAGTCCCGCCGCCGTCAGCACGCCCGCGTACAAGATCCTGCGATAGATGGCGGATAAGGCCTTCTGGATGGCTGAAGTCGGCAGGGCCGTGCGAACCACCGCGGCGAGCTTCTCCTGCCGGATGACCGGCCGTGCCAGATACATCATCGGTTCATTCCGCGTGGTACTGAAGTGCTCGAACGAAGCAGTCCGGCCCTGGATGGCCGCCCGGATTTCCGGCCGATCCAGATGATTTTCCATCAGTTCCGGCTTTTCCAGGGAATCCGCGATTACCCTCCCCGATGGCAGAATCACCGTCAGCCGCGTTTCCAGCACGGAGTGCAGCTCCTTGCACAAGGCGTCAAGCGTTTTATAATCGCCGGCCGCCAGCAGCAGCCCAAACCACTGTTCGGCCAGCACGGCCTGGCTTTCCAGGTCATGCCGGATGCTTTGCCGGTAAAACTGTTCCAGCGAGCGCGTCGCGGCCCACGTCACCGCCGCCAGCGCCGCCAGCACCAGCAGCAGATACGAGGGATACAGATACCAGATCAGCCGTCTCTTCTTCATGCCATATCCTTAAACCGGTACCCCACCCCGCGCACCGTCTCAATATACTTGCCGCAACTGCCCAGCTTCTTCCGCAGCGAGACGATCTGCACGTCCACCGCCCGGTCCGTCACCGCCGCATTCTCCCCCCGGATCGCATCCACAATCTGGTACCGCGTAAATACCCGCCCGGGGCGTTTGGCCAGCGTGTGCAGGGTGTGAAACTCCGTAAAGGTCAGTTCCACCGGCCTGCCCTTGACCGTGACCTGAAACCGGCCCGGATCGATACACAAATCGTGGATATGCAGCGCCTGGTCAGGGGCCGGCAGTTGGTCCGTCCGCCGCAGGTTCGCCCGCACCCGCGCTGCCAGCACCTTCGGACTGAACGGCTTGGTC
>JAKJEP010000309.1 GCA_022705365.1 Planctomycetota bacterium
TACTTTGGCCAGGTGAGCAAGTGGATCGATGGGCAGTCTTCCTCGAATACCCGAACCCGGGAGTTGCTGGGGTATTTGGCGGACGAAAATCTGTCGGATGGGGGTAAAATCCTCATGGCGGATGTTTTGACACTGAATACTTCAGGTACTATTGGAACCGGATGGACGTACAATCATACAACCGGAAAACCCTCCTATGGAGCGGCTATGGGTTCTGCTCCCAGCCCTGATCCTGGAGATGAGGCGCCGCCGATTACCGGTGTGAATCATCTCTATTGTGATTTGTCAGTTCGATGGAAAGATGAAGGACAGTTTGATAAAGCCGGTATGACGCGATCCACCTTTACGAGTAATTCGGTCCCCTGGATCTATTGGGGTGCTAGTAACGCATTTGTCACTACCTATTGATGCCGCTGCCTGGTTGGCAGATGAAAAGGAATTTTGCCGGAGAAGAGAAATGTTAAGTCTGGACAGACTCGATAAGAAATATCAGTTGGGGATCATCGGGATCGCCCTGGTGGCGCTGGTGATTACGGGCCTCCGCCTGGTTCCGAAAAACGCCCATTCGAGCAGCGTTTCCTCGGGGATAGCTGTTTCGTGTACGAATCCGGATTGTACGTACCAAGGTTCCTTCTCCTTGTCGGAATTATGGAAACTCATGCAGGATACCAATGCAAAGCTGCATTATGCCGAGATGGTGCCCCCGCCCGACATGGCCCTGTCGGTGGGATGGGGCAGTGCGGAAGGGCCGCTGCTGTGTCCGAAATGTCAGGAAGCGTCGTTGATTGTGAATCAGGAAACACCGGAGGATAAAACCAGGGAATAATAAGCACCCGGAGCCTGTCTCCCTGATATGAAAAAAATGAAAGGCGGTGATGCAAAAGAAGTAGAAAAATAGTATCGAAAAACTTTGTGTGTGTTTGTTTTAGTGTTTTTGGTGTAACGTATGTTTTTTTAAAGTTTTGACAAGGCGAGGAAAATGCTTTTTGTCAAAGAGAGGAAATGAAAATGAAAAAGATGTTGGTAACAAGTTTCGTAATGTTGATGGTATTAGCAGGCGTCACGAGCGCGGCGGTCCTGCGGGTCGATTTTAACGGGTATAACAGTTACAATACCCCGGATAATGCCCTGTGGACATACGAAGGGCCGGGTCTGCTGGGCAGCGGGACCTTTTGGAACGGAGCGGAAGTTTCCTATTTAACTCCCAATACGATTTCCTCGGTGTATCACCCCGGCACCGGCACCTCTGACGATAAATTCCTTCTAGATGACGGCGTAACGGATTCCGGGGTTACGATTACTCTGGCCGGTAATGAACTTGGCGACCGAGGGGATACCTACCCTCATAAATTATTCGCCGATTATCTCGTGGGTGTGAATTCGATTACTATAACGATGACCATTGGCAATTTGATTCCGGAAGGCAACTATACACTGGCCGGATATGGTATAAATGCTGGTGACCACGTCGGCGGTTTCTGGACGGTAAATGGCGTACAGACGCTGGATTTAACTTATTACGTGGCAGACTGGGGAACCCTCCAGAATGTGATTGCCGATACGAATGGTCAGATTGTAATTAGTATAGCACCAGATCCTATTGTTGGTGGAATCTACACAGTTGTAAACGGCCTGGAATTAGAGGGTACGTTTGTCCCCGAACCCATGACGATTGGTCTGTTGAGTTTAGGCGGTCTGGCCCTGCTGCGTCGCCGCCGTTAATAATATTGGGCAACAGGTTCGTATCCAACGGGATACAATGATCAGTGGGGCAGGCGTAAAACCCTGCCCCATTTTTTCAGGTGACATGTCAGAAGATTATTTCGATGTTATGTAGTAAATTACGGCTGGATAACGAAATATAAAGAAAATATAATGGAAAACCAATAATTCTATTGACAGAAACCTCCGATAATGTTATTATGGCATAACAAAGAAAATTGGTAGCAATGAGATCAGGCCAGCCAAACCAACACCCCCAGCGGGTAGGAGGTGAAACTCAAAAAGAAAGCGGTGGGGGCTAAGATCATATTTTCCAGAGGGATACGTCATGCCTGGGAAAACGGTTTATTTGACAAATGTTCATTTCGCGAAACAATATAATAAGAAAGGTAAGTTTCTATGAAAATCATGGCGTTTGAAGCCCATCCGGATGATATCGATTATGTGTGCAGCGGCACCCTGGCCAAGTACAAGGCCCAGGGGCATGAGGTGGCGATTGCCTGCGTGACCAACGGGGAAGTGGGTTCGCCGACCCTGCCGAAAAAAGAAATCGCTGCTCTTCGCAAAAAGGAGGCGGAAAAATCCGCTGCTATTCTGGGGGCCGAATTTTTCTGGCTGGGCTACCCGGATGAATTCCTGTTTAATACGCCGGAGGTCCGCCTGCACATCATTGAAACCATTCACCGGTTTCGTCCCGATCTGATAATCACTCTGGACAAGGACCATGACTATCATCCCGACCATACCAACACGGGCCAGCTTATCTGGGATACCCACGTCATGGTTACGGTACCCAATATCGAAACCGCTTCGCCGCCCTGTGCGAAAATACCAGAAATTTATTTTATGGATACCGTAGCCGGCATCAATTTTCTGCCCGAAATGTATGTGGATATTTCCGAATACTGGCCCATCAAGGAAAAGATGATTCAGTGCCACCTGAGCCAGGACGAATGGTGTATGAAACAGTATAACATCCACATCTGTGACCTCGCCTCCCTGCATTCCCGTTTCCGCGGCTACCAGGCCGGCTGCCAGTATGCCGAGGCATTCCGCAAACCAAAATTTTATCCGCAAAAGACCGATGCCGCCGGTTTGTTATAGCCGGTATCGGATATTGTCGAGAGGAGAGTAGCGAATGATGTCTTTTGCTTTGAAACAGGCCGGACTTGCACTGTTGACGATAGTATTTATCGCCGGCTTTGCGGCCGCGTACGTTCCGGTGGGGGATCTGGATTCCAATGGCCAGGTGGATCTGGCAGATATGGGGATTTTGGTGGAAAACTGGCTCCGGCCCGACTGTGCCGGCCCCGATTGCGGCGAGCTGGACGGGCTGCCGGGTGTTACGCTGGGCGATTTCAGCCTTCTCAGCCGGAACTGGCTGGTGGGGATGCCGATCATCAGCGAATTCATGGCCCAAAATGATACGACCCTGCCTACTACCTTTACCCCCGGCGGCTCGGTGCAATACCCGGATTGGATTGAGATTCATAATACCAACACCGAATCTTCCTTCGATTTGGGAGGCTGGTACTTAACTGACAACCAGGATGTACTTACCCAATGGGCCTTCCCCGCCGGTGTAACCATTCAGCCCGACGACTATTTGGTGATCTTTGCCTCCGGCCAGGACCTCCTGGACCCTCAAGGTTACTATCATACCAACTTCCAACTCGACAAAGACGGTGATTACCTTGCCCTGGTGTCGCCGGGTCTCTCGATTGTGCACGAATATACTCCCCAATTTCCGCAGCAGTCGAAAGACGTTTCGTTCGGTCTGGGCCGGGAAACCACCGCTACGACCACTCTGATTCCTTCGTACTCCCTGGCGCGGTATTGGAAGCCTACCAGCAGCGCCCTGGGGCTGACCTGGACGCAAACCAGCTTCAACGATTCTGCCTGGAGCCTGGGAAATACCGGTCTGGGGTACGAAGGTTCGCCGGCGGATTTTAAGTATCTGATTAAGACGACCATACCGGCGGGGACGGTTACAATATACCTGCGCCAGACCTTTACCGTGGAAGCAGGAATGTCTTTCGATCAGCTAGTACTGAAGGTGAAATACGACGACGGATTTATCGCCTACCTCAATGGGGTCGAAGTGGCTCGCAGCGCCCATACACCCCATCCGCCCCAGTGGAACTCGACCACCACCGACAATTATAACCACCCCGATTCTCAGGCGATTGTCTTTGAAGAGTATGATATCTCCGATTACATAGGTCTGCTCCAGCCTGGTTCCAGCAATGTCCTGGCTATTCACGGGCTGAATGTCGTGAACACCAGCTCGGATATGCTGATTCTGCCGGAACTGGTGGGCGTTTCCAACATAGGCTATGCCAGGGATATTCCCATGTATTTTAACGCTTCCACGCCGGGCCAACCAAACGGGCAAGGCTACCCCCAAATCGAATATCCCCGGTTTTCCCGCTCCGAAAGCATATTTATCGACAGCTTCGATCTTACGCTGAGTGCCGACTCGCCCACCGCCGTTATTCGCTACACCCTCGACGGTTCGGAGCCAACCGCCTCGTCTGCCGTGTATTCGTCCCCCATTCCCATATCGACCACTACTACTATCAAGGCCGCCGTGTATGAACCGGGCGTGGGACGAGGCCAAACCAGTGTCCAGCGGTATGCCCAGCTCAACTCAGACGTGCGCGATTTTAATTCCAATCTGCCCATTGTCGTGCTGGATACGTTCGGCTCCGCGATAAATGCCGATACCTACACTACGTGTTTTGCGACCGTCATCGATACCGATCCC
>JAKJEP010000030.1:0-7137 GCA_022705365.1 Planctomycetota bacterium
TGAAACAATATAATATTGCCTATCGGCATAATATCATCTGGAACAGCGAGTATTCGTTTGAGTACTGGAACCGGCCGGAGAGTTCCCTGACGCATCATATCTATTTCGATAACAATACCTGCCTGAACGCAGGTTTTGGATGGGGGCATGGGCAGCGGCCGGATCCCAGCGGGCGGCATTTGTGTTTTTACGGCAGCCCGGCGCCGGCGGAGGAAGTGTATATCCGGAACAACATCTTTTGGGAGGCGAAGGGAAACGGCTTTTATGCGCCGGGGTGGACGCCCGAAGCGGTGGCGAAGCTGGGGATGGACCATAACTGCTGGTATCAAGGCAGCGGGGAGATGATTCTGCTGCCGGGGCGGGGATTCGGCATGGATCAGTTTCAGGAGTATCAGCAGGCCTGGGGTCAGGAAGCACATTCGATCTGTGCCGATCCGCATCTGGCGAATGCGGCCCGGGGTGATTTTCATCTGACGGAGGGGTCCGGCTGTATCGATGCCGGGATGGATTTGGGGCTGGGCGCGGATTTTGAGGGGGTTGCCATTCCGCAGGGGGCGGCGGCGGATATCGGTGCGTGTGAATTTCCGAAGAAATGACCGCAACGGCATGTCCGATAACGTTGGCGGGATAATCCCTTGCCGCAATTTTTCCGGTTTGCCGGGAATTCTGGTCCTTTTTTTGACTCCGGGCCGGATATATTTTATAGTTGAAGGGGGATGGTGCAGGAGGCTGTGGTTTTGTTTGCGAGGAAACGGCATGAAAACGGTGCAAATTTCCGAAGAACTGTACGATAAGCTGAAAGCCTTCGTGGTGGATCCCTTTGATGATACGCCGGAAACGGTGCTGATGCGGGTGGTCGAGATCGCCGCCAAGGCCAAACATAAATGGCTGCCCTTCGGCAATCATGAGGATAAGAAGGAAGCCAAGGAATTTTTCCGCAGCGAAGAAGAGAGGCAGGTAGTGGCCCTCTAGCCTACCTGCGCCTTCCTCAGCCGTTTTCGACCGGTATTAGCCGAAATCCTTATCTCAATGGTCGCAGACGTTCTCTCCGGTTGCCAGCGAGCCATCCAGATAGGCCCGGATTACTGCCTCCGGTTCCTCGCCACTGGCCCCGGTAATCACGGCGATCTGCCGCTGGCTGAATAATTCCTGGGCCCGCGCCCCCATTCCCCCGCAGATAATCTGCTGCACGCCCTTTTCCCCCAGCCAGCGCGGCAGCAGGCCCGGCTCGTGCGCCGGCGCGGCCACCAAATCCTGATTCAGGATTTTCTCGGTCGTCGGGTCCACATCAAAAATGGCAAACTGATCGCAATGCCCGAAATGCATCGCCAGCCTGCCGCCGGTTACGGGTACGGCTATTCGCATCGTTTTGGTCCTTTCTGCCCGGCTTACCGGGGATGGTTCTTTTGGGGTTTGGGTGGCCTTCAGAATCGGCTCGGCAATCTTTTCCAGGGCCTGGGCCGCCTCGGTTTTCGCATAGTGATACACATACGGTTCCCCCGCGTCGCCCGCCAGGCACACCCGCGGATCGATCGGCACCCGCCCCAGGAACGGCACCGACATCTGGGATGCCATCTTTTCCCCGCCGCCGGTGCTGAAGATATCCGTCACCTTGCCGCAATGGGGGCAGGCAAAGCCGCTCATGTTTTCCACCACTCCCAGCATCGGCAGTTTCAATTGCCGGCAAAAGGTGATGGACTTGCGCACATCCGAGAGCGAAAGCTCCTGCGGCGAGGTGACGATCACCGCTCCCGTCAGGTTCGGGATCAACTGGCAGATGGACAGCGGTTCGTCGCCCGTGCCCGGCGGCGAATCGATCACCAGATAATCCAGCTTGCCCCATTCCACGTCCTTGAGAAACTGCTTGATGATCCCCATCTTCATCGGCCCGCGCCAGATCAGCGCATCATCCCGGTTCTGCAGCAGAAAGCCGATGGACATGACCTTGAGATTCTCACTGGCCGCCAGCGGCAGAATCTGCCCCGCGCGAATCTCCACCTTTTTCCCGTCCAGCTTCAGCAGCCGGGGAATGCTCGGCCCATGAATATCCACGTCCAGCAGGCCCACCGAGTAGCCGGACAGGCTCAGCGTCACCGCCAGATTCACCGCGACGGTGCTCTTGCCCACCCCGCCTTTGCCGGACATCACGAGGATCTTGTGGTCAATCTTGTCCAGCCGATCGGCCAGCATCTGATTTTCCAAAAATTCATCCAGATTCTCTTCCACCTCTCCGTGACCGCAGGAACCGGAGGAACAGGAATCCTGGGAACAACCGCTTTTGCATGTTTCGTCTGTCATTTAGTACTCCCGGCGTAACGCCGCTTCAATTTTCTGCCACATCGCCGCTATCGCCGAAGCAACCGCTGCTTTCGGATCGTATTCTACCACAGTCTGCTGGGCGATCTGGGCTTTGGAAACCGAGGGATCATAGGGGATTTTTCCCGCGATTCCAATATTCTTTTCGTCACAAAATTGTTCTATTTTTTCCGTCATCACGGGATTGATATCATATTTGTTCAAACACACCATCATCGGGATGGAAAAGTGATTCACCAGTTGAACCAGCCGTTCCAGATCATGCAGTGCCGACAGGGTCGGTTCGGTAACCGCTAGTACCAGATCCACCCCCGTGGTCGAGGCGATGACCGGACAGCCGATCCCCGGCGGGCCGTCGATAATCACGTAGTCGCGGTTTTCCTTTTCCGCCCATTCCCGGGCCTGCCGGCGGACCAGGCTGACCAGCTTGCCCGAATTTCCCTGCCCGATCTCCAGCCGGGCATGGACCATCGGCCCGCACCGGCTCTGCGATAAAAACCACTGCCCGCCGTCCTGCTCGGCAAAATCGATGGCGTGCACCGGGCAGAAGGTCACGCACACCCCGCAGCCCTCGCAGGAGATCGGATCCATCGTGAAAAAGAAGCGGCCGGCCGTTTCGCTTTCGCTTTTTTTCACCGCGTGGAACCGGCAATAGGCCAGACATGCCCCGCAGCCGATACAGTCCTCCTGCCGGATGTTTGCCTTTTTGGCTCCCTGGAAGGTCTCCTGCCGCACCACCTGCGGCGTCAGTACCAGGTGCAGGTCCGCGGCATCCACATCGCAGTCTGCCACCACCGCCCGCCCGGCCAGCACCGACAGGCTCGCCGTGAGGCTGGTCTTGCCCGTCCCGCCCTTGCCGCTGAGTACTGCCAGTTCCTTCATGCCGATATCTTTTTCCGGATGCCTTTCCACAATACATGAAAATGCCTTTGGAATTCCGGCAAGGCCTCCGCGAGCACTTCCCCGCGCGAGTATGCCTCTGCCGCCCGCCGGTCATCCGGTATCTCCGCCAGAATTTCAATTTGCTGCTGCCGGCAGTAGTCGCGCACCAGGGAATAGTCGCCTTGCACACGATTTACTACCACCCCGAAGGGCAGGGCCAGGGAATGCATCGTCTCGACCGCCAGCGTCAAATCATGCAGGCCGAACGGCGTCGGCTCCGTCACCAGGATTACAAAATCGCTGCCCTGTACCGCAGCAATCACCGGACAGGATGTTCCCGGCGGGCAATCCATCAGATTCAAACGATCATTTTGCAGGCATTCTTTCACTGCCTGAATCAGCGGCGGGGCCATCGCCTCCCCGATCCGCAGCCGGCCCTGATGAAATTCGATGTCGCCCGCCCGGCCTTTCTCCCGCACGCCCACCTCCCGGCCGATTTCACGAATGGCCCCCTGCAGAGTTCCGGGAATGTCAGCACCGATGTTTTCAGGACCACGATGGCGCTGTACTGGCAAATCGAGGAGCACTTGCCGCATAAATCGCACTTGCTGCTATCTACCTGCGGCACCGGAACATGGACTGGTTCAGTACTTTGAATCTGCGGCTTTAAAAAGATATGACAGTTCGGTTCTTCCACGTCGCAGTCCAGCAGCCGCACCGGCTGGGGCGCACTGACCGCCAGCCCGACCGCAATCGTTGTCTTACCGGTTCCGCCTTTGCCGCTGGCAATCGCTATCCTCAAGGAGTTGCCCCCTCCTGCCCGGCTGGGGCGGCGGCATCCGATAGCTGGCCCAGCCAGTCCAGCAGTTCCGACGGGGTCATTTCCAGCCGGTCAGCAATCTCCCGGACTTTTGTATCTCCCTGGACGGAGATACCCCGTTCCTGCAGCGCTGCCTGGATTTTCGCCAGTGACAGGGAGTTTTGCTCACATAACGACGACAAGGTCATCCTTCCCATACCCTGTCCATACCCACCGCCTTGCCCCTGACCCCGCCCCTGTCCCCGACCCTCGCCCCGACCTTCGCTCAGGGAAAAGGATTCGGTTGTTCCTCTGCCGGTCCGGGAACGGAGGATACCGAACAACTGGCTGGGAGTCTTTTTATATATTTCTGCCAGTTCGCCGATGGTCTGGCCGGGATCTTCCGCCTCCAGACCGGCCGCCTGCAGTTTGGCCGTGATTTCCTCCAGCGGCAGATTCACCCGGGCGGCGAATTCCCGCAGGGTGGATTCTTCCGCATGAGGATAAGGGGCCGGCTGGCTCCGTTCGTCCCAGTAGGTCTTGATGCGGTCATTGGCATCGATTACCGTCTGGAAGGGCGGCAGATGATAGGCTGTTCCCAGCAGAAAAAGAACCACAATGGCCACCGCTGCCAGCAGTTCCCTCTTTAGATTCAATTTCTGGCGGCTGACCACATAATGCACCAAAGCGGACCAGTTGAAATAGACGTGAAAGACGCCGGACAGAATAAACAAAATCGCAGCCGTAGTGTGCAAAGCGGACCACTGTTCTTTCTGTAAATACAGCACCTGCCAGCCGGTCCAGTTGGCCACCCGGTAATCACCATCACCAGAAAGGCCAGACTCAGCGTAAAACTCGTCAATCCCCGCCAGTGAAATTTTCGGGTTTGGGTCGGTTCTGTCATGATTCTATACTCCTTTCACGTTTGGTTCCGGCTAGATCCAGTGGCCTTCCACATCGGCACTGGCTGTCGGTTTGAGTTCACCTTTTTGGTACTGATCCAGTACTTCCCGCACGGTCCCTTTTCCGCCGGTAATGACCGCAATCCCGGCTGCCGCCAGCACCCGAAAGGCCTTCGGCCCGCAATGGCCGGTGATAACCGCCTCCGCCTCCGACCGGCAGATGGCCTCCGCCGCCTGGATCCCCGCCCCCTGGCTTAGATCCCGGTTGCTGTGGTTGTTGATTACGGTAAATTCACCCGTTTCCAGGTCCATCAACACCAGATAGTTGGCCCGGCCCAACCGGACATCCAGCGGACTGTCCAGGCTTTCCCCTGACGAGGTTATGGCAATTTTCATTTGATTCTCCAGCGAATACGATACAACGAGTTTTTGAAGCAGGTATCTTACTTCTGACGCCAGCGTCAAAAGTTCTTCGATCCCTTGTTATTGGGGAGCCAGAGCCGTCTTGGAATGTCAATATCGACTTTTGGCGGTTACGTCACTTCTCGGGCATTTCCGCCAGATGCTGCTCTGCCTGCTGCATCTGTTTTTCCAGATATTCCTTGCGATTTTGCCAGTATTCTTTCTCCTGGCTGGGATCCGCCGCCGAAGGTGGGGTGGTTCCCGCTGCTGTTTGGGCAAAACGCATCCAGCCGGGCTGGCCGGTCTGCCGGTACATATTGCGCCATCCGCGCCCGCCCCCAAAATTACCCCCGCAGCCGCACCCGCGGTTCATAAATCCGGCAGCCGGATAACCGGCGCAAAATCCTGCCCCTCTTCCCGTCATCGGTCCATATCCCATCGGTCCTGTTCCATTACCTCCAGGCATCTCAATACCTCCAATCATTAAAAAAGTTTCGGCCTGCGGCCGTATCCACAATTTTTTACAATGTCTGTTTATTCTTGTTTCCTGCCGCCCCCAAAACCGCCGCCGCACCCGCCTCTGCCGCCGCCCCGGCCCCGCCGGCATCCCAATCCTCCCCACTTGTCAGGGGTTGCCTGTGGTACCGGGATAATGCTGCTGCCTTCGCAGTTGGGGCAGGTAAGGTTCCGGTCCGGATTTTCCTCCGCGGTAAAACGGCTGCCACATTGCCGGCAGACATACGTCCGCGTAGGTACCGGTTCCGTGCCGGTGACGCGGATGATCAGTGCCCGGCCCTGCACCAGGGCGGTGGCGATCTTCCGCCGGGCCTCCTCCACAATCCGCCCGAAGGTGGCCCGCGAAATGCCCATCTTTTCGGCGGCCTCCTCCTGGTACAGTCCCTCCATGTCCGCCAGCCGGATCGCCTCAAACTCGTCCGGCCCCAGTTCCACCTGCTTCAATTGCCGTATCGGTTTGCCTGCCGGTTTGAAGGCCATCGCGCCGGGAATACCGTGAATCTGTCTGCATTTACAAGGTCTTACCATAGCATTTTTCTCATTCGTTATGAGCATATGCTCATAATGAACCAAGTCAAATTCTTTTTCTGATTTCCGATAAAATTTTATTTACTTCCTCCCCGTTTTAGGCGATAAATACAATATATACATTTACTTACACACAAAAAAAAGACAGGAATATCACTATGATAAAAAGAATGCTGGTTATCGTATCGATTCTGGTCCTGCCCTCTATTGCTCAAGAAACTCCCGCCCCTGAGCCGCGTTACCCCAATGATGCCAGAGAGTTATATATCCTGGCCCGCAATCTCTGGGCTCCCGTCGAGCTGGCCGCTCTCAATTACCAGGCCAGCGTCGATCCTCTTTCCGCCTCCTCCCATTTACGCCAGGCCTGCCTTTTTCTTCAGGCCGCCGCCGAACTCGACCCCCAGAACACCTTGGTAAACAATGACTTAACCACACTGCTGATGTCGGATGTAATCAACGATCCGGGCCGCGGCAGAAAGTATTACCAGCTCTATCGTGCCATCCGGCAGGACAACCAGGGGCTTATGGAAGACTGGCTAAGTTACCGCTTAACCACACTGGATGATCGGGAAACACGGGAATATTATCTGCAAACCCAACTGAACGAATTGAAGAATTTCTCTTTCCTGCAAAGCAAGATACAGACCCAGTTGGGGATTTTTGCCCTGGAAAAAGCGGATGCGCAAACGGCTTCGGCTTATTTCAATAATGCCTATTCAGTTTCCCAGTATAACGATGATGCCCTGGCCCGTCTGCTGGAGATGCTGCAGTCGCCTATGCCCGCAGAAGGGG
>JAKJEP010000030.1:7209-10704 GCA_022705365.1 Planctomycetota bacterium
CGCCCAGAAATTTTATCTCCATGTCTATCGTCTGATTAAAATGGAACCGGCTCTGGGCGAGCTGGAATCGGAAATCCTGTTTAAACAACTTCTCGGAGCCTATTCGGGCAAATTATATAATGTCAGCGAATCGATTGCCCAAACGCTTTTGGCGAACAAACCGGATGATCTGCTGGTCCAGGCCCTGCTGGCCAAATCCCTGCAGAATCTCGGCCAGCCGGATCAGGCCCGTCAGATTATGGATCAGGCGGTGAAATCGACACGGGAGTATCTGGCTGCCGCCCAGCCGCCGGATTATGAGCGGGAGACCGAACTGGCCTGGTTTCTGTGTTTTATCGATCCCCAGCCGGCTTTGGCGCTCGAACATGCGGTTCATGTTCATGCCGGCCAAAGCGAGGACCCGCGCAATAAGAGCATTCTGGCTTACGCCCTCGCTTTAAACGGCAACGTTGACCAGGCCGAAACCCTGCTGAAAACCGCCGACCCGAATGATCCGGTTTCTGCTTTCGGCTGGGCTAAGGTTCATTTGGCCCGTAATGATACCGCGGCGGCCTTGCAGGTGTTGAAAAATATGGATCCTGCCCGTGCCGGAATACTAGCCCCGCAAAGCCGGGAACTGATTGCCGAACTGGAAAAACCCACTACCGAGACGGCAACCGCCCCGGCAGCAGATTCGGCCGTTCCTCCCGCTCCAGCCACCGATATCCTGGTTGCCAATATGGAACAGCGATTTACCAATTATGATCTGCAGATGGTCGAGCAGCCGGCAAAATTTGCCCAGGGTTCCTTAAAAGTGAACAAGGATATCTTTAATCTTGCCGAACCGCTGGAATGTACGCTCTATCTGGCCAATGTGAGTGATGCGCAGAAAACCCCCGTTCCGCTGGTCCTGGGACCGGGCTGTTTTATCGATCCGCATGTTTTACTGATGGCGGAGGTGCCTGCGGCTCAGAACCGGGCGGTTTCACCTGCTGCCGGTACCAGCCTTTTGGCCCATCGGTATATGATGGCAAGTCCCGTTCTCATGCCCGGCCGTTCCGTGAATATCAGGGAGATCCTCACTATCAGTTTTCTGCATGATATTTTTTATGATTATCCGCAGCGGGAATTCAAAATTACCATTCATGCACTGATTGATCCGATTCCGGACGGCAGGGGCGGCTATGTCGGCAAAGTGGCGGAAATTCAGCCCAGGCCGGTCACGATCACGCGCAGGGCCTTTGTTCCTGACCCTGACAAAATGAATTTCCAGATGCGGCTTCTGCGCCAGGGTTCGCCCGCCGAGCGCATCAATGCCACGCAATTGTTTGCCGCTCTGCTGCGGGAACAGCAGCTTGCCCAGCGCGGGCAAATCGATTATGCCGTCCGCAAAATCGATACCGCCGGGATCCGGCAAGCTCTTTTTTCCAATCTGGCCCATTCGGATTTCCGGGTGCGGGCCTGGACGGTTTATGCCTGCCGTTCTTTAGCACCCGGCACCGAGCAGGAGCAAGCCCGGCTTACCGAACTGCTTTCTGATCCGCACTGGTTTGTGCGGTTTATGACCCTTTATACTCTCCATGAGGTCGCCGATTTAAGCGAATACCTCGAGTGGGCTTCGACTATCGAGGAAAACGATCTGGTCAAGCGGCTCATGCAGTGGCAGCAGGGCAAGCCCTGGCAGATTGAGGAAATCCCGCTACAGATGCCAGCCGCTGCCTCGCCGCCTAAATAAACTAGTTTCTCAACCTGAATCTGCGGCGGTAGAATAAAAATCCTGCTCAGCAGGGAATTTCTACACGCCAGACTTAACCCGCATTTCTCACGGACTTTCGATTTTCAGCGGTCTTTTTGCCCACCTTCTTCGTTCTCGTCGCTATCTGTCCTCAACATATAAACTTATATGCCTGCGGAAGATAGCTCCTGCGGCCTCGAAGGCGGGTCAAAAATTCGCGCTGAAAACAGACAGTTGATGTTGGCGAAGGGGTAAATAGTACATAAGACATGTTGAACCATTGAGTTATCAATATATTAGTCAAAATCCCGTGAGAAATGCGGCTTAACCGGTTTATTCGGCTCATCGGGGAAAGAATCGGCTTTCATTTCCACCGATTCGGGATTGGCCTGCAATTCCGCTGTAGGATTTGGTTCCTTAGAGAATTTTAATTTTTCCTGAAGGGTCCGGACGCACTGGTCGGCGATTTTTTCGATGAGTTCTGAATAGAAATTCTCCTCTTTATCTTCCGCATCGGGTTGGGCGGCGATTTGCCGGGTCTGGCTGGACAGAATCTCGCCCGTCGTCTTATCCAGTACCACCACTAACACCGTCAGTTCCCTGGCTTCCTGCTGATCCTTGATGATGTCCCCCGATTTCGGCGGGGGGGCTGCCTCCTTTTTTGCCGGCATGGGTTTGACAGGAGAATATAAGCCGGCGGGTATGACGGCCGGCGGGACCCGGAAGGTTCCCCGGCTTTTCTTGCCCTGTTCGTTGGTTGCCAGCACCTGAATCTGATCCGCCGCGACTGCCTCGATCTCGGCCCGGAAACTGCCGTCTTCCTGAACTTGAGCTTCGATAAAATCATTCGTGCTTAGATTGGTGATTTTCAGTTCCGCTGGGCTGCTGCTGTCAATCGCCCCGGCACTGCCCGTGATGGTAACGGCCTTTCCTCCCGCCGAAGGCATTACCGAAACCAGATTTTTATGCACTTTCACCCGCGCATCGCCTGCCCCCGGATTCTGTCCCGGAGCGGAGCCGACAGGTACCAGCGCCAAAAAAACCATACATGTAACTATCCGGAATAGGCGGATGCCTGCCGTTTGCATTTTACTTCTCCCAAAACGATACTATTTTTGCTTACCTGCCCGAATTATTCATTCGTTTACCGACCCATATATACCAGCGTTGAAATGCTACGTCAAATGTTTTTTGGCTTCCGGCGAAAGATTTTCCATCCGGATTTGCCGTTCGTCCAGGCCCCGGTGTTCCAGATAAATCCAGATGGGATGATACGGTTCGATCAAGGTTTGCACCCGATCCGCCCACTCGACTACGACAATGGTGGGGGGGGTACACATTTCGTCAAAGCCGAGGGCCTCCAGTTGTTTGGCATGGTCCAGCCGGTAGGCGTCAATATGGCACAGGGGCAGGCGGCCCTGGTATTCGTTACTCAGGGTGAAGGTGGGGCTGGTGACCGCCTCGCTGCTGTTGATCCCCAGCCCCATTGCCAGTCCCTTGATCAGATGGGTTTTGCCGGTCCCCAGTTGACCGACCAACGCGATAATTTCACCGCCCTGCAAGGCCTGCCCGAGCTTGCGGCCCAGTTCAATAGTTTGCTCCACACTGCGGCTGGTAATCTCAAGTGACTCGTTACCCACGAAAATGCTCCCATCCTCCGGGCTGCACCGGTTCCCGGCGGCCGTCGCGGCGGACCAGTACGATTGCCGATTCCGATTCGTTCCCGGGCGGTTCCATCGTGCCGATGACGGAAAGCCGTACCTGCCAGTGCGGCGGCCACA
>JAKJEP010000030.1:10714-16560 GCA_022705365.1 Planctomycetota bacterium
CTGGCTGACCGTGAACAACAGTTCAAAATCCTCCCCGTCATGCAGGGCGGCCGCCAAGGGATCTTTACCTGCCAGGGCCGCGGCACTCAGGGGAAGCCGGTCTTCGTAAATCACGGCGGAAACCCGGCTCTCCGTGCAGATATGATTCAGATCGCTGCTGATGCCGTCGCTGATATCGATCATGGCATGCAGGTCGGCCAGCCCTGCCAGCGCCCGCGCCTCCCGCAGCCGCGGCGTAAAATTCATATGTTTTCCCTGCAGGGAACCGCCCAACTCGCCCGTAACCAGAATCGCATCGCCAACCCTGGCCCCGCTCCGCCGCACCGGTTCCACTCCCATTGCCCGCGCCAGCATCGTGACATTGATGGCCAGCGGTTTATCCCAACTGGTGGTATCCCCGCCCACCAGCGGACAGTGATATTGCTTCGCTGCCTGCTGCAGCCCGCCATGCAGCTCTTGTGCCTCTTTCATGCTCATGTGATTGGGCAGCGCCACCGCCACGACCGCCGCCAGCGGCACCGAGGCCATGGCCGCGCAGTCGCTCAGGCTGCACGCCATCGCCTTATAGCCCACCTGTGCCAGCGTACACCGGTTCAAATCGAAGTGGACTCCCTCCAGCAGCATATCGGTGGTAACCAGCAGCTTTTCCCCGCCCACCGCCAGAATGGCCATATCATCGCCGATTCCCAGCTCCACATCGGCATCCTGCAGTTGGCTGTGCTTTTGAATCCAGTCGATCAGCTCAAATTCGGACTTGCCCATAGTATTCCGTCAATCCTGCTTCAATTCCCGCTGCCAGAAGGCCAACTGCTCCTGCAGTTGTTTCACCCCCGCCGACCCTTCCACCGCATAAGCCGCCACTACCTTTTCCGCCCCCAGATGGTCATATACATCTTTATCGATTTTGTCGCAGACCTTCCGAAATTGCTCCAGCGGGGTTTCGCTCAGCGTAAAATCTTCCCGTTCGCACTCGCTGACCAGAGTTCCAACCATCTGGTGTGCCTGCCGGAAGGGAATCCCTTTGCGCACCAAGTATTCCGCCAGGGCGGTGGCATCCAGAAATCCGTCTTCCAGGTCCCGCTCGATGCGCCCGGGATTAAACTGGGTATGCTCCACAATGGCCGCCGCCATCCGCAGACTCGCCTCCATCGTATCGGCCGCATCGAACAACTGCTTCTTGTCTTCCTGCATGTCCCTGTTATAGGCCAGCGGCTGCCCCTTCAGCATGGTCAGCAGCGCCACCAGGTTGCCGTACAACTGCCCGCACTTGCCCCGGATCAGTTCCAGCAGGTCCGGATTCTTCTTTTGCGGCATCATGCTGCTGCCGGTGCAGAAGGCATCGCCGATCCGGATAAAACCGAATTCCTGGCTGGCGTAGAGGATCCAGTCTTCCGCCAGCCGTGACAGATGCATCGCCGTCATCGCCGCGGCAAAAACAAACTCCGCGCAAAAATCCCGGTCACTGATCGAATCGATGCTGTTCCGCGTAATCGCCGGAAAGCCCAGCAACTCCGCCGTCCGCCGGCGATTCAGCGGCAGGCTGCTGCCCGCTATCGCCCCGCTGCCCAGCGGACAGATATTGACCCGGTCTGCCAGATCGACAAACCGCTCCTTGTCCCGCTGCAACTGCTCCGCAAACGCCAGCAGATAATGCCCCGCCAGCACCGGCTGGGCCCGCTGCATATGGGTATAACCCGGAAGAATGGTTTGTCCCTGCTTTTGGGCCAGAGTTACCAGGGCTTTCTGCAAACCGGCAATCCATCCGACCATGAAATGGATTTGGTCCCGCATCCACAGCCGCATATCCAGCGCCACCTGGTCATTCCGGCTGCGGCCCGTATGCAGTTTCTTGCCCGCCTCTCCGATTTTCTGAATCAGGGCCGCCTCGATCACCATGTGAATATCTTCGTATTTTTTGTCGAATTTGAACCTGCCTTCGTCAATCGCCTCGGCAATCTCCGTCAAGCCCTGGCGGATTTGCTGAAACTCCTCCTTACTCAGCAGTTTCTGTTCACTGAGCATCTGGGCATGGGCAATACTGCCCGCGATATCATACTTGTATAAACGGTGGTCCACACTGATCGATTCCACAAAATCGACCGCCAGTTCATCCTGCTCCTGGGCCATCCGGCTTTGCCAGCTTTTTTCCTGTTTTTTCATGATCCGCCTCGCTGTCTTTTGACGATTTTTCTGCGAATTACGAACACCACAAGGGATCATAAAGGCTAAAAAAATGGTTGTCAACCGCTTATTTTGACGCCAGCGTCACAAGCTCGTCGTCCTCTGGTTATCGGGGAGCCAGGGCCGTTTTTGGATGTCCATATCGTCTTTTGGCGGTTCCGTCTATTTTGTCAACCGCCCAGCCGCCAGAATCGCCGCAAAACTTACCGCCGCCGTCTCAATCCGCAGTATCGTATCCGACAATCGCACTTCCCGGCCCCCTGTCTGCCGCAAAAGAGCCTCTTCCTCGGCTGTCAATCCGCCTTCAGGACCGATAAAAGCGATGAAATCCTTTTGACCATCGATTTTTTCCTCAAGAATAGGCTTGGATTTTTCGGACAATCCCCCGAAAAAAATTTCCGTACCCGGATACTCCTCTTTCAGCTTCGCCAGGCTCTGCGGCAAACCCAGCGGCTCATCGATTTGGGGCAGAAACACCCGTTCACACTGCTTGGCCGCCGCTATCGCCAGATTCATATACCGCTGGACGATATTTCCCCCTTTGGCCAGTTTCACCGTTCGCTCGAAAACAACCGGGCAGATCCGGTCCACCCCCAGTTCCGTGCATTTGCCAATCAGCCAGTCGAACCGTTCCCCTTTGGCAACACTGGCAGCGATGATAATCCGGCCTACCGCCCGTTGCTGGCGGATCGCGACCTCCTCCACCTCCAGCAGAGCCTTGCGCGACCCGACCTGTCGAATGACAGCCCTGCCCAGTACTCCCTCGCCATCAAACAGCTCCACCCAGTCCCCTTCCTTCATTCGCATCACATGGAGCATATGATGGGCTTCCGGGCCGGTCATTTCCACCTGGCCGCGTGTTATGGGACTATAATAAAATCGCGGTAAACTCATACCTTTGGTATGACCTATTCATTAGGGGCTGTTTAAAACATATTTATTTTTCGGCTGGTTCCGGTCGATAATGCAAATAACAGGATTTTGGGTTATTTATCAACACAAAAATCCCATACAAGGGGGGATGCATGAGATCCGAAAATGACGGAAGATTTAGGAAAAAAGACCGAGCCGACTTCTGTGAACGAAGAGAATCCCGGATTGTCCACTTCTGCCGATGAGATTGAGAATCTTCTCCATGTGATTGATGAATCACTGGATGAACTGCGGGATAAGGTGGATGATCGTTCTCATGCGGTTCCGGTGATCCAGGGGGGATCGGAGGCAGAAGATCGTCCCGTAGCTGAAACGCAAGAGGAAAGAATCGACGCGACTCAAACGGACAAACTAAATACCGATACAGGCAGCATCGACGATCTGCTGGCGGACTTGGCTGACGAACTCATCGAGGAGGAGGCCAAACCGGCTCCTTCCGCAGCCTCATTGCCCTGGCCGGAAAATGCCCTGGCGGTTGGGATAGATCAGGAATCGATTACGGAAACCGAAAAGGAAATCGACTCGCTTCTGGCGGATCTGGAAACCGGCCTGGAAGCTTCCCCCTCCGATTCGGCGGGATCCGAATCTGTCGGAGGTGGTACTACCGCGGTTTCTCCCGCAGCACACCCGGTCGAATCGGAGTCTGAACCTCCGGCTAGCGGCGATATCGACAGCCTTTTAAACAGCCTGACCGCAGAAATGGATAACCAGAACGCGGAAACGGCAATTCCGGATGCCGCTGCGCCTTCCTCCGGCCCTGAACCGGAAATCGCGCAGGCGGCGGCAGCGGTTGCCAGTCCTGCCGCCTCTACCCCTCCTCAGGCGGCGGATCCTCTGCAAACGACAGAGACGGAAGAAGAAGTCAAGCTGCCTGCCAGCGGGAAAACCGGCTCTCTATTGCCGATACCGCCAATGGAAGAAAAACAGATTCTGGAAGAAGAACCGACCACGGATATCCCTGCTGGGGAATCGGAACATCTGCCGGCTCCAGGTCCTGATGCCGGGCCAAGCCTTCCTATGCCTATGCCCGCCCGGATGCTGGTGTACAGCCTGACAACGATCAACAAGCCATTCGGCTTTCTCTCTGATACCGTTCGTGATACCCTGGGAATTGTAGGTATTTGCACCTGTCTTATCTGCCTGATTCTAATGGCTGTCATAATTTTGGCATAAATCAAGTTTGACGCGGGCGGCAAAACTCTTCGAATCCTTGTTATTGGGGCGCCAGAGCCGTTTTTAGCTGTCCATATCGACGTTTGGCGGTTCCGTTACGTTTTATAAAAAAAACCATATTTTCTTTGACAATCGCGCGCATTCATGTTACAAGTTTCCCTCTGACCGCGGCCCCGTCGTCTAGCCAGGTCTAGGACACAGGGTTTTCATCCCTGCAACACGGGTTCGAATCCCGTCGGGGTCAGTGATTGTAACTAATTGTTAATGCTAGACTTAGCAAATGAATGATCATTAAGGACTTGCGTTCTTTCTTCAAGTTTACCCTGATTTTCTGACATATCCTGACATTGCTTTTCCTGCGTAGTCTGCACCGGATTCTGCACCGCTTTTTGAAAGTGATCTTCCGTCACTTGCAGGTAATGCTTTGTCCGGCGGCAGGCAAGTTGCCTGCACCCCCCGAATGGGATGGATCGTCATATTATGGTTCAAGTAACAGATCCAGCCAGCTCTGGGCGATCATCGAAAAATCTTCCATATCAACATGACCATCCTCGTTCAGATCCCCGTTATCGGGTTCAGGTGAATCATCCAGCCAGGCATACGCAAATAAATGCAAATCTTCAATATCCACGCTGCAATCTTTGCTCAGATCGGCTTTGACCGGCGGATGGCATTCATCGCCGCATTGGTGATCATCCTGGAAAACGGCCCGCACGGTTTTATCCTGGTCCATAACCACCGATGTAGAGGCTGAATATGGGTCGGCAATTCCCTCCCCTTCCCAGTGGTCAAATGCCATGACGGCAGGGCAATTTACATATCGCAGCGCGGCAATTGGAACTACCGAGCCGAAATCATAGCTATCCGAAAAAGGGGATATGGTATTGATTCCCTCCGGCTGGGTTTGCAGGGTTAGCTGGGCCATTTTTTTGTAGAAGCGGACTTCGGACAATCCCTGATCGCCGTAGGGAGAACCCCAGTCGCTGTGAGCGCTGAGGCAAACATACTTAGCCCTTGTCCCCGCGAAGTCAGCTACCGCGGAACCGAGGTAGTCCGCGGTGCCCGTTGCCTGCGGAATAATGGTGTTTTCCAGAGTGGTCCACTCTCCGGGATTGGTCCCGCCGGTGAGGGAATACTGGATGGTGACTTCTTTAATGCCCGGCCCGATATTGCCTTCGATATTGAAGTTCCATATCCATAACATCCCCAAAGGATAGGCCTGATCGAAGGTGAAGGCAATCCAGTTGGTACAGGCTACGGTGCCGGGATGCGGATTGCTGAGACCGGCGTTGGGTGGGGCGTTCCAGTTGTTGCGGGGCGTATCCCACTGATTGGAGTGCATGGTGGAGGTAGCCCCGTCCAGTCCGGAAAGATCTATTGTATGGATAGGATTCATATCCCACTGTGCGCCGGAAGCCGTGGCTGTGATCTGCCCGGGGGTCAGATAGGAGGATACCGGCGGCGGCTGAGAGGGGACAAAGCCGGCGGCATAGAGCAGCAGATTGCGGAGCAGCCGCTGGGCCGCCGGATTGGTATTGGCAATGAGATTGTCGCGAATG
>JAKJEP010000310.1 GCA_022705365.1 Planctomycetota bacterium
GAAGTCTCCAACTCCAGCCCGCGTGTGAACCACTCGGTCAGGTTCGCCTGGAATTGATTCCATTCCGTCTCTTCCGACCCGCCGTATAAAACATCCGGACTCAGCACCGCCGCCTCCACTCCCTTCAGGGGCGTCTCCAAAACCGCCTGCATCTGGCCGGGAGCAAACAGCTTGTACTCGAACTGCCCGTATTTGCCGTAATCACTCTTGAAGCGAAGCTGCCCGAACCGGTCCGCCAGCCGCTGCAGTGATTCGGTCTTATTCGCCCCGAACTCCCCGGAGAACAGCACGCCGCCCTGATAATCAACCAGATAGGGCTTCTGGGCCACCAGTTCCGGCGTTATCGGCTGCGCCGTTACATTCGCCGGCTCCAGATTGTATAGCGAATCGAGCTTATTCCCCAAAGCCGCAATGATTGCCTGGTTCACACTTTCTTCGGTCTTCTCGTTCGCACATTCAACCCCGGGTAGCGCGGCAACCATCTCGTTGATTTTATTCCGGTTGGTCTGGGTGGTCGTGAGTATAAACTCATTGGGCTGGGCCCCGGCGGTAATCTCCGATTTTATCAAACGGTCATCGCCCACACCTTTGGCGGCATCCAATACCAGACCCCGAACTTCCTCTACGGTCTTTTTCTCTTCTGCGGGAAACAGCAGCGTTGCCGCAAATCGGTTGGTGGCTGTAGTCACAATTTCATATTCCAGGCTATCCGCCGGACCGCTTTGCTGAACGCCGGTCCCTTCGGCAATTTGCTTATTATTCATCTGCTGCCCAGCCTGCCTCACCGCTTCCTCTACCGCCGCCCGATCCAAATCTTTGCCCTGTTCGTTCAGACGGATTCGGACACTGGTACCGCCGGTAAACTCGATGGCGTATTTACTGTTTTTCGCCTCATCCCGGCTCAGGAAAACAACCCACCCGGCAATCACCATTGCGATAGACACCACAAGCAAAGTCGGCATGACGCCCACAAAATTAATCTTGGTGGTTCGAATCATCTGCAGCATGGTCAGCTTGCTTTTCAGAATTTTCATATCCGTCATAAGATCAAAGATGGCACGCGTGACAAACAAGGCGGTAAACAAATTGCTCACCAGCCCGATCATCAGCGTCAGGGCAAATCCCTTCACTTCTTCCGACGCCACCAGCCACAAAATCAAAGCCGTAATCACCGTGGTTAAATTCGAATCCAAAATGGCGCTAAAAGCCCGGTGATACCCGTTCTTAATGGCCATCCGTATAGACGAACCCCGCGCCTGTTCTTCGCGGATACGTTCGTACACCAGCACGTTGGCATCCAATGCCATACCGATGGTCAAAATCAAACCGGCGATGCCGGGCATGGTAAAAGTGGCCCGGCTGAAGGCCATCGTTGCCAGAATGATCAGCAGGTTCATATACAAGGCAACATTTGCCAATGCCCCCGCCAGTATATAGTAAATCAGCATAAAGACGGAAACCACGATCAGTCCATACACACCCGCTTTCAAACCCGCCTGCAGGTTGTCCTGCCCGATCAGCGGTCCCACCGTGTTCTCGCTGATCGGCCGGTCGCTCAGCCGCGCCTTCAACGATCCGGCCCGCAGCTTATCCACCATATCCTGCACCTGCTGGTACGAAAACTGCCCCGTAATCTGCCCGCTCTGATGGATCGCACTTTGAATATTCGGCGCAGAGATCGCCTCGTCATCCAGCAGAATGCACAACGGCCGGTTCAGGTTGCTTTTGGTCAACTGCAAAAACCGGTTCGCCCCGATCTCATTCAGGTTGAACGAGATCGCCCATCGGCCCAACTGGTCCGTATCCGGACGGGCGCTCTTGAGTTCCCAGCCATTGCCGCCCTTTTCATGCAGCAGCACTTCGTCCGCCTTGCTGGACGCCAGCACATACAGCTTGCCCGCAAACTCCGCGGTAATGGCATTGCCCGATTTAAACTCCTCCGCATCCCGGATCTTGCGCCAGGCATAATTCCCATCCCCGCTCTTGGCCGGGTTCGGACCATATTGCGCCAACCGGTCCTGGTACGACTTGATGGCCGTTTCACTGAGAATCCCGTCGCTTAACGTGGGAAGAATCCGGAAATCCAGCACCCCCGATCCCTGCAATTGCCGCTTCAAATCCTCCGGACTGTCCAGCCGCCCCGATACCTTGGCATATCCATCATACGCCACTACCAGTTCATCGATGATGGCGGAAGCCTCTTGCGGCAGCGTGGCCTTGATGGCCGTCAGGTCCACATCACGCTTGGCTTTGCCTTCTTCTAGGATCCCCTGCAGCCGCTCCAGGTCCACATTCACCTGTTCCACTTTATACAGCGCCGACTCATACTGGGCCTTCAGCCCCTCCGCGCCCGTCCACGCCGACAGCGCCGCCGACCACTCCAGCTCCGTTTCGATATACTGCCGGATCAATCCCTGTTTGGCTTCTTCCTCCGTCAGGCCTTTCAGCCGTTCCGCCCGGTTCGGATCATCCAGCTCCTTCCATTGCTGCGCCAGCAGCTCCACCCGCTGGATTTCCACCTTGGCTTCCGTAAGCTGGCCGGCCAGTTCCTGCTTTTTGGCTCTGATCTGGTCCCGATTCCTCTCCCCGGCCGTCACTGCATCATACGCCCCGGCCAGCTCCTTCAGCATCTGCTGCCGGTTTTCCAGCCCGCCCGCCAGACGCGCAAACTCCTGCGTCCGCGCCGCCAGATAATCCGCCTCGCTCATCCCCTGCGGCTGCACCAGCGCCCGCTGAACCGCGCGCAAATCCAGATTGTACTTCTTCAGCAGGTCCAGCTTCTCCTGAAACCTCTCCCGCAATTGCTGCGTTTCTTTACTCGCCAGCGGCATCTGAATCTCGATCCGGTCGTTGCCGTGCGGCCGCCAGATCAAATTCCGCTGATTGCCCGGATCGATTCGCTCCTGCAGCGTCCGGATCATATCCTGGGCCGCCGTCCGCTTTTCTTCCGAACTCAGGTCGCTGGTATCTATCTGGTACAGCAGACTCGTACCGCCCGCCAGGTCGATGCCCGGCTTAAGCTTCTTGCTGGGCGGAAATATTTCCAACACCGACAAAACGATTATCACGACAATCAAAACCAGCTTCCAGAACAGATTCTTACTCATGTATTATGCCTTTACCAAAAACTCTTTTTTCCAAAAATAAAATTTCCTGACCGGCATCTGGCGGCAGCCGCCTTCCCCAACCGGCCGCCTTCCGCGCCGCCGACAACGGCTTCTCAGCTCAGGACTTCACCTCTTCGCCTTCGGCAAACACCTTGCTGATGGCGCTGCGCACTATCCGCATCTTGGTGTTGGTCGCTTCGTCGATTTTAATCACCACTTCTTCGTCCCGGACATCCACCACCGTCCCGATAATCCCCCCGATGGTCCGGATCCGGTCGTTTTTCTTCAGCGCACTGAGCATCTGCTGGTGCTGCTGCTGTTTCTTCTTAGGACCCCGGAACATAAACAGATAAAACACCGCGAAAATCAGCAGCATCGGCAGCATCATTTCCCACATACTCTGTTTGGGCTTCGGCTGGACGTCCGCCGGCGGCTGTTCACCGGGGGCCGCGGTCTGCGTGCCGGTTTGCGTTTCCGTTCCCTGCGGGGCCGCCGGTGCCCCTTCCGGGCTTCCCGCCGCCTGGGCCAGTATCACCAAATAATCATTCATGTACTTTCCTTCCGTAAAAAATTAATTCATCTCAGGATTCATTCGATCCACATCATAACGCAGCCACGGCCCGGACCACTCGGCATAGCGATCTTCCCGGATCGCCTGCCGCGCCTGCGACAGCAGCCATTGATAAAACGCCAGATTATGCAGCGACACCAGTATCGGGCCGGCCATCTCGCCCACCAGAAACAAATGCCGCAGATACCCGCGCGAAAAATTCCGGCAGGTATAACAGTCACATTCCTCATCGAGCGGTCCCGTTTGCAGTTGATACTGCTGGTTCCGCAGCCGCAGCGGACCGCCGCGCGTAAACGCAAACGCATTCCGCCCGTTCCGCGTCGGCAAAACACAGTCAAACATGTCGATCCCCGCCCCGATCGCCGCCGCCAGATCCCGCGGCATCCCCACCCCCATCAGATACCGCGGCTTCTCCCCCGGCAGCAGCGGCACGGTATGCTCCACCGTCCCGATCATCTCCTCATGCCCTTCCCCCACGCTCAGCCCCCCGATCGCATACCCCGGAAAATCCAGCTTCCGCAGCTCCTCGCTGCAAATACTCCGCAACTGCCGGTCCGTTCCCCCCTGCACGATCCCGAACATCCATTGATCCCCGCGCCGGTGCGCCGCCCGCGACTGCTCCGCCCACCGGATTGTACGATCCACCGCCTGCCGGAGACGATCCGGACTGCTCGGATATGGTACACATTCATCAAAGGCCATAATAATATCTGCGCCTAACTTGTTTTGTACGTCCGTCGCAATCGCCGGACTCAGTTTGATTCTCGCGCCATCGATATGCGAGACAAATTCCACTTCATCCT
>JAKJEP010000311.1 GCA_022705365.1 Planctomycetota bacterium
TAACGGAAACCGGCATTGTCAAAGGCCGGGTTTGGAGTTTCACCGCCAAAACCTTTTCCGATACCCCGGCGGTGCAAACCGACCCCGTCAGCGGCGATGTGCGTATCGGCAGTGAAAAATTCGAGCTGATTATCGAAACGCAGAACGGGCTGAATCCCTGTATCGTGCGTGACCTGCAAACCGGCCGGGTACTGGCGGACGGCGATTATGTCTGGCCGAATAATATTTTGCCTACTTTGACAGGAGCTCCAACGATTATCCATGATCAGAACGGCCTCTGGACTGTGACTTTAACGGCCCTGCAGGATGATCTGGAAATCCGGCAGGTTTATACCATCGACGATGCCAAACCCAATGAGTTCACCGAAACCATCCGCCTTCGAAATACCGGCTCCGCGACCCTCTATACATCCGGTTTTGCCTGCGGCTTTGCCCGCAAGCTCGACAGCAGCGATGCGGACGAGGTTTTAGCCAGCCGCGTTTCCCAGATCCCCTATCGCATTCAGCCGGAAACCGGCGCCCTCTGCGATTACTCCCTCTCCAAGGTCGCCACCGGCCAGATGTGGTATGCCACCAGTCGGGCCTGGTACACCCCCGGCGTGGATGACGGCGGCAAAATCTACACCTCCACCTTCGGCTCGGAAGGCTGGGCCTGGTACGACGGCGGCGAAGTCCTGCTCCTGGAAAAATACCATCCCGACGCCATGGAATGGTCCCTGATGAAGTCCGTCTCTCGCTATGCGGCGGGAGAAACATACCGGGAAAAAGTGCTGCGCTTCGGCGGAGCCGGCCTCTGGAAACTGGGTGATCCGGAAGGGGCTGCCTGGCTATCGCCCGGCCAGAGCTTCACCTTCGGCACCACGCGGTACGAATTTATCGATGGTTCCTGGCAGGATGCCTTCTATTCCTTCCGCGACTCGATGGATCAGAAAGGCCACAGTTTGCCGGCCAATTACAATCCGCCGGTGCACTGGAATGAGCTGTATGATAATCCCCTGTGGACGATCGGCGATTCCGTCGCGAACCGGGATATCTATTATAAATTGTCCGATATGAAAGTGGAGGCGGAGAAAGCCTACGAAATCGGCTGTGAATGCCTTTACCTGGATCCCGGCTGGGATACCAACTTCGGCTCCAACCTGTGGGGCACATATATGAGCAACGGCGTTACCTATCGGCTCGGACCGCAGAAGGATTTCATTGACGCCATGGCGGTGGGACACGACCATGAACTGGCCCTGGCCCTCCATACCCCCCTGGCTGCCTGGTCGTTACCCTGGTCCTTTCCCGCCAGTTGCAAGCGACCGGACGGCGGCCTGTGCGGCTCCAGCACCACCTACGCCGCCGAAAAGGCCGCCCGCTTGATTGCCACCTGCAATGGCTATGAAACCAACGAAGGGGCCTATTTCGTCATGTTCGACGGCAACTGGTTCGTCGGCGGCTGCACCGATCCGACCCACGGCCATGCAATCCCCAACACCCGTCAGGATCATAACAATATGATCCAGAGTATCTGCCAGCAGCTTCACGCCGTTCATCCCAATGTAGTGATCGAAGTGCATGATCCGGTGATCGGTCCGGGCTGCTCCCGCTATTGTCCCACCTATATCATTCAGGGCGACGATGGCTTTGA
The DNA here is from genome assembly GCA_022705365.1 of Planctomycetota bacterium. Classification (GTDB taxonomy): domain Bacteria; phylum Planctomycetota; class Phycisphaerae; order Sedimentisphaerales; family SM23-30; genus JAKJEP01. The sequence continues at coordinate 1,634 of JAKJEP010000311.1, forward strand.
TGAATTGTGGGGCTATGAATTTATGAATTATACCCTGGCGGAGGTAGATTCGCGCAAGGCCATGACTCTTTACTACGTGAATATGGCCTACCAGATTCCGATCTATCTGCATATTAATTTGAAGACGGATAATGAAAAGGCGTTCGGCTTCTGGTGGTTTGCCAGCACCTGTAAACACCTGGGGTTTGGCGGTGTACACAGTAATCCCATCGCCTGGCAGGCACACAAGGACGCCATGCAGACCTACCTGAGCCTCAAGCCCTTCTTCACGCAAGGTGTGTTCTATGGCATCGAAGAAGCCTTCCACGCCCACACCCTGACGGACCAGAACGCCGCTGTCATCGTCTGCTTCAATCTGCTCGATTCCCTCGATCCGCTGGCCTTCCAGTTCGACCTCTCCGAGATCGGCCTGGACGAAGGATTGCAGTATCAGATTACCGGCGCCGACACCGCCCAGCGGACCGGCAATACCGTCAGCATCACCGTCCAGACCCCCACCCACGGCGTCAAAATCATTCAGATTGCCCCCGTGGCGAATTAGGCGAAATATTACTTTCTCTTTACAGTATGTCCGGCAGATCCCCTTTGGTTCAAAGGTTCTGCCGGGCATGTTTAATGATATGGCAGTGTAGCACAGGCGCCTCGCCTGAGATTCTTTAAAATGCAATCTGCCGGGCATGCTGTACCAAGCGAACATAATGTTCATGCTTATGGGAGTCATTTCGAGCGGAGCGAAGCGCAGTCGAGAAATCTGTTTAAAATAGATTTCTCCACTTCGGGCCACTATGTGGCCCTTCGGTCGAAATGACCAAATCGCAATTTCTAATTGCGTTTGGTATTACCGGGTATTATGACTCATTTACTTCGGGTCTGCCCCGCAGCGATTTAACCCGGCTGCGCTGCTTCTTGGCGTCCAGCCGCCGCTGACGCGAGGCTTTGGTCGGCTTGGTCGCAATGCGTTTTTTGGGCCGGATCAGAGCCTTTTGGATCAGCTCCCGCAGCCGGTCCAGACAGTCCTGCCGGTTTCGTGATTGTTCCCGATAACGGTCCGATTCGATCTGAATCACCTCCTGGGAGGTCAGCCGGGTCCCCGCCAGCCGTTTCAGCCGGTTTTTAACGCTCGGCGCCAAAACCTCACAATGCTTCAGATCAAAACGAAGCTGCGCACAGGTATTCACCTTGTTGACATTCTGCCCCCCCGGCCCGCTCGACCGGACAAATTTGATCTGGATGAGTTTCTCCTCAATCGATATTTTGTCATTGATCTGTAGCATAATACGCAAGTTTCATCCAAAAGCCATTACGGCGGCCTTATCCTTAGAAAGATTTGGGATCGATAACGGCATGTTTAATGCTAACCCGATTATAGGTATAGGTAATATGTACCATATCATCTGCCGTTTGTATTCCCGCCGGGTAGGAAAATTCGCCGGCCGTTTCCTCCTCCAGCTTCATGACTTCCTTCCATGTTTCCCCATCGGCGGAAATCGCGACGCTCAATTTATTACGCCCCTTGGGAATGGGATTATACACTACCAGTTGCCTGCCGTCCGAAAGGGTGACGGCGTCTATCCCGGAATTGGGATTGGGCAATTCCGTGGCGGCCACGGGACTCCAGGTGGTGCCCCCGTCTTGCGACCAGCTCTGGGCAATTACCTTTTCTTTTTTTGTACGGCACAATAGTTGCAATCGGCCTTCGGGATACGTAAGAATACAGGGCTGAATAACCTGTAACTCTTTATTGGTATTGAGGGGACCGATGATTTCCCATGTCTTTCCCAGATCGGCGGTGCGTTCCAAATGTACTCTCCAGCCGTTATGTTCACTGCTCGAGGGGCAAAGAATAGTGCCATCCTGCAACTGAACCGGTTTATTCTTTACCGGGCCGATCCCGCCTTTGGGCAAACACTGCCTGTCCTTCCACGTTTTCCCGCCATCTTCCGAGACCATCCATTCTCCCCACCAGGTACTGGGGGTGGGACCTGTTTTGAAAAAGAGCAGGAGCGGTCCCTTCCGCGGTTGGAACAACACCGGATTCCAGCAGGGAAAACGCCGGCCCAGAATCCATTCCCCGGTAGCCGCTTCCACCGGTTTAGACCACTTCCCCTCGGTATATCGTGACACCCAGATACCAACGTCGCTGTTTCCTTCCTCCGTACCGCCAAACCAGGAAGCGACCAGCTCTCCCGCTTGATTCTCTACGATGGTGGAAGCGTGACAGTTGGGTGACGGTTTGTTATCCAGCGGAAAAATGAGTTCGCTTTTTAGATAACCGGGCTGTTCTTTGCTGATTTCACTTCTGGCCATATCAGCGGTTGCTGCCAGAAAGATCAGAGAAAGGCAATACAGGTAGATATCATATTTGAGGCCATGAATCATAAATACTATTTCTCCTTTCGGTTTTACATTTCAATCAATACCACTCGTGCGGGTGCGCCATCGGAGTCCGCCATCTTCAACGGCCCGCACGCCAGAAAATATTCGCCCGGCTCAATATCCGCCAGCAGAATCCCCTCCAGGATGATGATGTTGTTTTGCAGCAGGGTATGATGCGCCGGCTTTTCCCGCAGACCCGACTGATCAATACTGAGGTAATCGATACCCACAATCCGGATTCCCTGTTCCACCGCAAATCGGGCCCCGGATCCATCCAGATACACAAAATCACTGCGAAAGGCTCCGTGCGGATTCCTCTTCAGTTCCTGCGAATTATCCGTCTTCAAAAGCAGCCGCTTCGTCCCGGCCGGCACCCGCTCCTTCAAAACCTCCGCCGTCACTACCGCCCGCCCCGTGCAATCCGCCACCCAGACCGGCCCGTACAGGCTCTCCAGCGGGATCT
>JAKJEP010000312.1:0-2446 GCA_022705365.1 Planctomycetota bacterium
TTTCAAGCCGTAAAATTTCTGCGTTTCGGCATTATTCAGATCCCGGTAAACCGGCAGGGTCGTTTGCCCATAGAGCGAAAAACCGCCCGTTCCGGAACTGCGCAAATCGGCATTCTGCAGCGGGTCATGGCGATTGGCCCCGATGGCGATTACCAGAAAGCACCCGCAGGCCAGCAGGGCCACGATCGCCATACTCCGGCCCATCTTCCGGCTCATATTTCGCAGGCCCAGGTTCCATAGGGTCATTTTCAACGTAGCGGAAATCCGGCCTGTCTGCTGTAACAGAGTATGGCAGCCGGCCAGCGAGCCGATGAGTAAAAGTGCCCCCATGCCGAAAAACACTCCCGCCGCCGTTTTTTTCGGAAACCAGATCGATCCGGCCAGTAAAACCAGTACCGCAATGGCCGAAAGCATCATGATCCAAAAACTGAATTGGCTCCGGTTTCTCCCCGGCAAAAATTTCAGGTTGCTCAGATTGCTCAGCAGTTCCTGGGCCGGTCTGGTTCCCTGCCGCCGCACCGCCACCCAGATGGTAAACAGGCCGGCCAGGCAACTGCTCAGAACTCCTGCCAGAATCGTAACCGGTTCCGCGTGAAACTGGATTGCCGCCGCCGAAACCGCATCCCGCCAGATGGTGCCCAGGGCATAAATCATCAGCCGGGTATAGGCCATCCCCCCGGCAATGCCAATGAGTGCCCCCAGAACAATCAATACCCCGCCTTCCCGCAGAAAGAGATGCCGGATGGTTTTCGGCTGCCAGCCCAGTGCCAGCAGCAATCCCGTCTCCCGGTTTCGCTGCTCGATGGCCAGCCGGAATAACAAGGCCGCCAGCAGCAGCGCCGCCACAATCAAAAAGAAACTGAACCCGATAAACAACTGCCCGAAATCCAGCGCCTCGCCGCCGGCCTTCCGGGCCGTTTCCTGCACTGGTGAAAAATACAGGCCCGCCGCCGCCGGGTCCATTTGCTCCCGCAGAGAATCCCGAATGGCCGCCGGCGAAATCTCGGCTGCCGGATAACGAATCGCCGTCAATGCTCCGTAGCGGTTCTTCCACAGCGATTGACCGGCCGCCAGGGTGATAAACGCCTTCGGCGTCCCCCGGTACTCGTCCCAGTATTTCTCATCCTGGGGTCGAATCCGGCTCATATCCAGGGGCAGGCCGCTCTCCCACTGCGAACAGCTTTCCGCCTCGCTGATTCCGGGAAACTCCGGCATTAGCTCCGGGTCCGCCGCCGCCCCCTCCATCGCCATCACCCCGCGAATGCGAAACCGGCTGGCCCGTTCCTCCAGATGCCGTGTCTGGCCTAAAACGTAATAACGTATCTCCAGCGTATCGCCCGCTTGGGCCTGGAGCTCCTCCGCCAGCCAGGCGTTGATGAGGATTTCCTCGTCAGCCAGATCCGCCGGAACCGGCTCCTCGTCGGTGGCCGTAACCATCGAATAAGGCGCCGCCCGCTCTCCGCACCGCAGCTCATTTACAAAATAAGTCAATATATGCTGGGCCTTTCCCGGAAATCCTTCTGTCGCCTGCTCCACCGCCGAATCGATAAAAATCCGCTCCGACCACAGCTCCACCGCCGCCCGCTGCGGAATTTCTCGCAGTTCCAGCGCCGCATCTTCCAACTGCCAGTGTTTTTTGATCGCCTGGTTGACTTTTTCCAGAGTTAGATCGGCAGCCGGATTGTCCCCCACCAGCAGCAGATTGCTCCGCCGTGGCAGTTTGATCTTTTCCGCCAGCCAATGCCGTCCCGCAAAAATATTGTATGGGGCGATATGGTTGGCCTGCAGGCTGAATAAGCCCATTTCCGACCTGCCGATAATTTTTTTTACCCGCAGCCGCGCCGCCATCGAAAGATCCGATTCCGTCGTCAGCGGCATATCGCGGGAAATCACAGAAGGATTCCGCATGCGTACCACCAGCTCATCCCCCGCCTGAACCTCCAGGTGCCGGGCCAGCGGTTCATTAATCGCTATTTCATCCATACCCAGTCGCAGGGTCGCCGCTCCGCCCCCCATCTTCCAGAAATCCTCATCCACCCCCAGGACCTGCGCATTATTCACCCGCGTGGTTCCCTCGCTATTGGACACCATAGCGGGCAATTGCAAAACGCCGGCGGTCGACACCGCCAAAGACGTCCCGATTTCCTCCGCCAGCTCACTGCGAAAAAACCGATCCGACCCGACCAACCCGCCTGCGGCGAATTTCGTCTTTCCCAGCCGGTCCACAGCCTGCCGCTGCAGGCTGTATTCCAGCGAATCGCCCACCAGCAGTGCCCCCAGAATAATCGCCGTACTCAACGCTGTCCCCAGCAGCACCCATACATGGGTCCGCCGGTAATAGTACAGGCTCCGCCGTATTAGCCGCCCCCGGTTCATTGCACACCGCCCCGCGGTCGCAGCATCCCCTCGCTCAGCTCCAGAACCCGGCTCATCCGTCCCGCCAGCG
>JAKJEP010000312.1:2456-4453 GCA_022705365.1 Planctomycetota bacterium
CCATAATCAGCGTCATCCCGTGCCGGCGGTTCAGTTCCGCCAGCAGTTCCGCCAGCTTTTCCGACGTTGCCTTATCCAGCGATCCGGTCGGCTCATCCGCCAGCACCAGAGGCGGCTCATAGATCAGCGCCCGCACCACCGCCACCCGCTGTTTCTCCCCACCCGATAACTGCCCCGGAAAATACCCCATCCGCTCCTCCAGCCCCACTTCCCGCAGCAGTTCCCGGGCCAGGTCTTCCCTCGGATGGCTCCGATCGGATTTCTTCCGCGCCAGCGTGGGAATCAGCACATTCTCCAGCACCGTGCACTGCGGCAGCAGATGGTGCTCCTGAAAAACAAAACCGATCTTCCGGTTCCGTATCGCTGCCGCCTCCTGCTCCGTCCACCTCGAATGATCCTCTCCCTCCAGCCGTACCGTCCCCGCGCTGGGCCGGTCCAGCATCCCGATAATATTTAGCAGCGTGCTTTTCCCCGATCCCGATGGCCCCACGATCGCCAGCGTCTCGCCTGCCTTCACCTGCAGGGTAATATCCTTCAGTACCGGCGGGCCGTCTGATTCGCCGCCCTCATAACGTTTGGCTACATGTTCCAGTTCCAGCAGATAATGGGCATTCATGCGTTATCTCCCCTCAAAATGGGTTACTGCGGTTTGATAGATTTTCAGCAATTCCCCGGCCATCCGTTCCGCCCCGAAGAGCCGCACCGCCGCTTCACGGCCTTGCCGGGCCATCCGCAGCCGCTCCTGTGGATTCAGCAAAACTTTCTGCAGCTTCCCCGCCAGCGTCTCCGCGTCATTGGGCGAATAAAGGATACCCCCGCCGGTCAGTTCCCGCAGCTCCGGGGACACCCCGTTGTCCGGCTGCGCGAACGGCACCCCCGCCGCCAGCGCCTCCATCAGATACAGCCCGCACGCCTCCCCCTCCCGTTCCGGTACACACATCAGCGACAGCGATTGCAGAAACTCGATCCGGGACTGCTGGTCAAACGGGGATAGAAATTCCGCGTCCGCCCCGCAGCCGTGCGCTTCCAGCCGTCCCTGCAGCTCCCCGATAAACGCCTCATCATTCGATGTCTTCCCGCCCGCAATCCGCAGCCGGGCCTTGCTCAGCCGCTGCTCTTTCTTGATCCGGATAAAGGCATCGACCAGAATATCCAGCCCCTTGCTGAAACACATCCGCGATAAAAATCCGATCACCGGCGGCTCGGTGGTTTCGGCGGCCGCTGCGTATTTAGCCGTGTCGATTCCGGAATACACGATATGCATCCGCTCCGCCGGTATTGACAACCTCTCCCGCATCACTCCGGCATAATACGTACTCACCGCGATAAACGCCTCCATCTCCGCCGCCCGCTGCCGCACCAGCTCCCACGCCTCCTCCCGCAGCGGTTCCGGCAATGAATCCAGAAAACCATCCTCATCCTGCAGCAGGCAAACCACCGGAATCTTCAACTGCTCCCGGATCTGCCCCGCCAGCCCCGCCAGCAGGATATTCGACAGGCACAAAATATCCGGCGAATACTCCTTCAGCCAGTCGAGCAGTTTTTGCAGCTCTTTCGCCTGCCGCCCGTGTTCCCCCCGCAGCATCGAAGCCGTCGTCTCCCCCAGCTCCCGCGCTGTAGTCATCCCCGCCTTCTTCGCCGCCCAGTTCAGCAGACCGGGGGCATTGAACCACCGGTCCACCCACCCCGGCGTCCGGCGAAACAACCCGAATTTCTGCTGCAAATACACATTGATCCCCCCAAAGAACACCGGCATGCCCCGCGTGGTATCGCCCACGTCCAGCCGCGGCGGCAGGTACAGCGGCACCATGACCACCTCCACTCCCTGCCGTTTCAGCTCCTTCGTTATCGTGATATCCCGAATGCAGTTCTCGCAATAAAAATTATCGCCGGATCCGGGCGTGACTTGTACGATTCGCATGAATTTAGTCCTGTTTCTGTTCCTGTTGGCCGGTAAACGCATACACAAATCCGTCCTCCGCGCCCACCACCACGAT
>JAKJEP010000313.1 GCA_022705365.1 Planctomycetota bacterium
GGTCAAAAACGATGACAAGCGGCAGGAATATTATTCGAATATGCGGCAGGAGAGCGAACGGCTCAGCCGGCTGATCGAAAACGTGCTGGACTTTTCCCGCATCCAGCGGGGCAGGAAAAAGTACAACTTCCAACTGGGGGATATCAATGCCTGCCTCGGCGGCATCGTGGACATGCTCAGCCCTTATGCCGCCCAGCATGGCTTTACGCTGGTGAAGGATTTTGCGGCTAGGGAATCGGTCCCGTTTGACCGCGATGCCGTCATGCAGATCGCGATCAATTTGATTGATAATGCGGTGAAATATGCCCGCGGCGCGGAGGATAGAACGATTACCATCCGCACCCTGCCGCAGGGCCGTTATGTTCTGATCGAGGTGGAGGACCACGGTCCCGGCGTGCCCCACAACCAGCGGCAGAAGATTTTCGAGGAATTCTATCGGATCGGCGAGGAGTCCCGGCGGGAAACCACCGGCACGGGGCTGGGGCTGGCCCTGGTGAAAAAATTCGCCCAGGCCCACCGCGGCTTTGTCGAGATTGCTACTGCCAAACCCTCCGGCGCTATCTTCCGGGTGGCGCTGCAGAAAGCCTTATAAATAAATTGTTGATAAATAATCACTTGTAAGAATCTATACCAATAAAATACTCAAACCGTAAAAACAGCGTTTTTGACCCCCTCCCTCACGGTCGGGGCTTGGATAGAATAGTCGGGGTTTGGATAGAATAATCGGGGCTTGGATAAGACAATTGCTTGAATAAGATGTCTTTATCATTTTTTTCTTGCTTTCCGTCCTCTTTTCAGGTATTATAGGTTTTATGCTTGAGGGAACCTTCAATTTTGGGTTCACCTGGAAGGATTTTTTAGTTTTCTATTTTGGGTATGTAGAGGTGACTGAAATGAAAAAAACAATTTTTCGATTCCTACTCCTGGGTGCGGTCTGGTTTGGGCTGGGAAGCTCCAATTCTTCCGCTACCGTTTGTTATGATTTGATTGATCTGGGCCATAACCAGGTAAGCTGTGCCTGGTCCGTCAATAACGAGGGACTGGTGGCAGGGAATACCGGCAGTCCGTTGTCGAACAGCCGGGCGGTTCTGTTCGATTCCACGGGTGGCGGCAATACGATTTTATTGAGCAATTACACCAGTTGTGCCTATGCCATCAATAATCAGGGAGTGATCGTGGGAACGTCTGCCGGTTTTGGCGGATTGACGCAGGTCAAGGCCGCCGCCTTGTTTGATCATACCGGCAATAAAAACAATACCCCGCTGGGCAATCTGGGCGGCAACTCCGGTATGGCACGCTCCGTCAATGAGGACGGGCTGATCGCCGGCCAGGCGGCGGATACCGCGAACAAGAGCCGAGCGGTCTGGTTTGAAGAAACACAGATTCCCTTCTTCGGAATCGCATACAAAGCCTTCAGCCTGGCCAGCCAGGACAGTTGCGCCTGGTCCGTCAACAACAGCGGCAAGATCGTGGGCGAATTGATCAGCGAGCAAATGTTTATACAGACACAGGCGATGTTGTTTGACCCTAGCGGCAACGGCGCCAATGTGAGCCTGGGTTCGCTGGGCGGAAGCAGCAGTTCCGCGTATTGCATCAATGATAGCGACCAGATCGTGGGTTTTGCCACAACGGCGGAGGGGCAAAGTTACGCCACCCTGTTCGATGGTTCCGGGCAGGGCAATAATACCAATCTGGGCGCCCTGAGCGGCATGCAAAGTGCCGCCTATGCCATCAATAATGACGATCAGATTGTAGGGTATTCCCGGGCCGGTAATTCCTATTACGCTACTCTCTTTGACGCCGCCCCCGGCGGGAACCCCATTGACCTGAATACCCTGATCGATCCGGCTTTGGGCTGGTCTCTGGAGGCCGCCCTCGATATCAACGACAACGGCTGGATTGTGGGATATGGCATCAATCCCCAGGGCGTTTCTTCCGCGTTTTTACTCAAGCCCATCCCCGAACCGGCCGGGCTGGTTCTGCTGGGGGCCGGTTGGGCCTGGTTATCCCGAAGAAAAAGACAAGCCTGAACCGCCGGTTCCGGGTCCGAATTTTCCTTGCCAGGCGGGGGGGCGTGCCGTATCATACCTTTTTACCGTGCCAGCGGTGTAAACCGGCACCTGAAACTTTTTTTGGCGAGCGGATGATATGACTCCGAACAAATTTGTACGAGCGGTTTTTCCGGGTTCGTTCGACCCGATTACCAACGGTCATCTGGATGTGATTCAGCGGGGAATCAAGATCGTCGATGAGCTGATTATTGCCGTGGGCGACAATCCGGAGAAGGATTCCCTGTTTAGCGGTGAGGAACGGGTCCAGATGATCCAGGAACTGGTCAAAGACATGCCCGGCATTCTGGTCGAGCGGTTCACCGGCCTGACGGTGGAATATGTCAAAAGCAAAAACGCCCAGGTGATCCTCCGCGGCCTGCGGAACCTGACCGACGTGCAGTATGAATTTCAGTTGGCCCTGACCAACCGGGCGGTGGCCGGCGTCGAGACCATGTTCATCATGACCGGCGAAAAATACGGTTTTACCACCTCCACCCTGATCCGGGAAGTGGGGCGGTTCGGCGGTGATGTCTCAGGCCTGATTCCCCCCAACGTCTATGACCGGCTCAAGGTAAAATTAGGTAGTCTGTCTAAATAGCGCAAACAGGGCAGGTAAAACCATGTACACCGCCACCGTCGAAATCACCTTCAAGGCTACCCACAGCCTCCTGTTGCCGGACAACCAGAAAGAACCGCTGCACGAACACGACTGGAAAGTCACCGCCACGGTGGAAAGCCGCCAGTTGGATGCCTATGGCATGGTGATCGATTTCCATAAGCTGCAAAAGCTGCTGAAAAAAACGGTGGAACCCCTGGGCCGGGCGGCCTCCGTCAACGAACTGCCGGATTTCCAAAATGGCAACCCTTCCACCGAATGCATAGCCAAGTATATCTATGATCGGATGGCTGGCAAATTGGTTGGCAATTTAACCCTTCGCAAAGTCGTGCTCTGGGAAACGCCCGATTGCCGGGCCTGCTACCGGTGAATCGTTTTCCGATGAGCCGGCGGTACCTACTGCCACATTCTCAAAGCATATGGTATGCCAGCCGGGTGTAATGGGGCAGTTCCCCCACCAGCGGGGTGAGATATTCCAGAAACGCAGGGGTTACAAAATTCCCTTCGGCATTGATAAACGTATCGGGCATGGGTTTGGCTTTGACCGCCACCTCCGATAACGATATGGCACCTGTAGTGCACCGGTAAGGCTGGTTTGATTCACGCACCAGCGTAACCATCAGGCCCGTTTTACCCTGCCGGGCTAGTTGGAGGGCTGCCTGGCCGCACCGGTACGCCTCGTCGATATCCTGCGGGACCGACCGGTCGGCGGCGCACATCGGCAGGGATTCGGTAATCTGAAATTCCCCGCGGAAGCCGAATTCCTTTGCAATCATGCGGTGCAGAACCATAGCTACGCTAGCCCCGCCCATCGCACCGAACTCGACATTGCTGAATTTGTCGGTGGTTTCCGAAGCGGAGACGGGCCGGCCGTCCGCATAGGTAATTCCCTCGCCGCAGATTACGGAAACATAACCGAACTGTTCATAGGCTCTTTTCACATCGGCCAGGAATTTGGCCTTTTCGAAAGGCCGCTCCGGCAGGCAAAGGAGGTGCGGGGCATCCGACGGATCCTTTTTGCCCAGGGCCGCCGCCGCCGCCAGCCAGCCGGCCGAGCGACCAATGGCCTGGAAAACGACAAATTGATCCACCTTTTGCATATCCCGCGCCAGAATCCCCGCCTGCATGACCGACAGTGCCATGTACCGGGCGGCACTGGCAAAGCCGGGGGTGTGGTCCGTGCCGAACAAATCATTATCTACCGTTTTAGGGACGCCGATTCCGACCAGTTCGTAATGATTCTTCCGGGCGTAGGCTTCCACCCGGTGAACCGTATCCATCGTGTCATTGCCGCCGATCAAAAACAAGTACCGGATATCGTGCCGTTTCAGCATCTCCAGTACCGCCGGCAGATCCTCTTCCTTCAATTTATGCCGGCAGGAACCCAGGGCGCTGGCGGGGGTGGTCTTCAGCCCTTCGAGGGCGGCGGCGGACTCCCGTCCCAGATCCATAATCTTCCCCTGCATGAATCCTTCGATCCCGTACCGCATCCCCAGCACCTTTCCCACCGCTTCCCATTGCCCCGCTGCCTGGACAATCCCCGCCAGTGAGGCATTGATTACCGAAGTCGGACCGCCCGACTGGCCGATGATGGCGTTTCCTTTCCGTATCACGTAATCTCCTTTACGAATTGTTATCCCTTACTTACTATCGACTACCCAGTTGACCAGGTTGGCGAAAAACCGGGCATAGTTGCCGCCAACCTCCACGGGGACCGAGCCGGGGGCCTGGGCTTTTACGCGGGTCTGGCCCCAGTCCACCAGGCCGCCCACCC
>JAKJEP010000314.1 GCA_022705365.1 Planctomycetota bacterium
TAGTCCGGACGATGAACTGATCCAAGAACGGTTCTATCTATTCACCGCCACGTGTAACTGGAAGGGAGAGCGAACGCTATCGATCAATGGAGAGGTAGTTAAGACCAGTTACTTGGGTGGTTCCACTTATAATGCCAATACGGTAGCCAGTATCGGCGCTCTGGACATCGGCCGGCAGTTCCTGGTTGGAGATATCGCGGAAATCCGGGTCTATAATGGTTTCGATGCAGGGTTGCATGATACGGTGACCGCCGATCTGATCGCCAAATATAATATTGATACTACTCCGGTGGTTCCCGATCCCGATGTCATTTCGCTGACTGCCATGACCTTGACCCGTACCGGATCGACCGGCGGTATGATTACGAATTTGGATCGGTATAATACCATCTTTGAGGATGCGGCCTGGGATATGGCTGTGTATGAGGGCAATCTGGTTACCAATCCAGCTCTCTACGATCCCAATAACCCTGATGGGTTCTGGCTCAACAATCTGAAATATATGATGATTGATATTCCGCTGCGGCTGGGCGATGATCGCACCTTTAATTGGCACTGCGCCTACAGCTCACCCGATGTCCCCAAGATGGGTATGAATCTCTTCTTTGATGACAGCCAGAATCAGGATATCCCCGGCCTTTCCGTCTATGCCCAGATGGATGCGACCGGCCCCGGTGACGGCACCCCGGAATTCCTGGCCAACAGTGCCACATCCACAATGGGTTGGCCGATTACTTCCGTACCCGGAACCGGCTCCCTGATCTATTATGACACCGTGAAGAAGATGAAGGTGACCCTGACCGATTTTGTGGTCTATCATCCGGATGTCTATAATCTGGACTTTATCGGTGCCCAGGTGCAGGATCCGAATAGTGGTATCAATCCGGTCCTCGGCGGCAATGATGGTGTCGCGGACCTGATCGGCCGCTTTACTTTGAAAGTGGAAACGCTGGATTGTTCAACCTTGGATCATTTCGCGGCTGATTTCAATAAGGACTGCCGTGTGGATCTGGACGATTTTGCCCAGTTGATTGCCACCTGGCTCCAGTGTAATGATCCGCGGAATCCCGACGGTTGTCCGAATCCGTAAGGGAAGCTGACAACAGGTTTATATGATTTTAAAAGTGATGGACTGAAAAATTCACAAGGAGATATAAAAATGAAAAAGATTTTAATGCTAACTCTCATGGCAAGCCTGGCTGCGTTCGCTTCCGTACAGGCATTTGATGTATATAATCTGGCAAACAGTTTTACCCCCAGCGATCCCACCAATCCCATCGGAGTCTGGAGTTTTGGCCGCTCCACGGATTTAACGGGTAACACCTTTGTTTTGAATACCGCCTATCAGGACAACTGGGGCGGCACCCCCGGCGGTACCAGTATCTGGTGGAGTGAAGTTCCGCCGGCGTATCCGGGTTACCCAGGTAACTGGCCGCTGTTCTGGCATAATTTCGCCGATGGCGCCAACTATTTCCAGACCGGAGTAGATAGAGCCGGCGTGAACGGCGTGGTTCGCTGGACCGCCCCCAGCGAAGGTCTGGTGAATATTGATATTTCCTTTACCCAAGCTCCTGGTTACGGTTCTGTGGGGGTGGTGATCCTGCTGGACCAGGTGGATAGTGCCGATCCGAATGCCTGGATTATCTTCAATGCGACATCTCCCAATTCCTTTACCTGGACCGGACATCATGTCAAGGCGGACGATGTTTTTGATCTGGTAATCACGGCCCCTCCTGGTTCCCAAAATACCATGGTAAATGCAATCTTTACCTTGTATGCCATTGGCGAACCCGGCGCTCCGGAAGAAAACAATATTCCGGAACCTACTCCGCCCGCGCCGGATGTGGATCCGGATCCCTATGATCCCACCATTCTTATGTGGTCTCTAAATCGGGATATGGACGGCAAAACACTGGCAACCGGGGGCGACGGGCCGGATACCCCCATCTGGAAATATGGCTATGCCTACGATTATGCAAGTTTCGCGGTAATGGACGGTATCAATCTGGAATATGACAAGCCCCTGTTTTACCCGACCGTGGAAGCCTTCGTCTGGCCGCACATCGGTAAAAACAATACCCTTTTCACCGATGGTGTGGGTGTCCCTTCCGGCTGGCATACCATGCACGGCTCGACGGTGAATCCCAATGTCTGGACCGCTATTCGCTGGGTCGCTCCGCCGGCCATCGCCAAGGATGCGGTTCGGGTGGAAATTAATACCGTCGCCCCGCATGGTGCTGCCGTTTCCACGATGGTACTGGTGAAGAATGGTAAGTATGTTGCTTCCGTGGAAGGTTTTACCACCGCGCAGAGTTTGATGGTGGAGAAGTCGGTAGTGGCGGGCGATACCTTTGACTTGCTCAAACAGGGCGGCAGCAATATGGGATTCGAGTATATTGTTACCGCGATGGATCCGACTTGCCTGTCACAGGAAACCTACCTGCCGACGGATCTGAATGAGGACTGCTATATCAACCTGGAAGATTTTGCGTTGTTTGCCCAGGATTGGCTCAAGTGCAACGATCCGCTGGATCCGGCCTGTACGGATGTACCGTAACCGTAGAAACAAAAGGATGGTGAACCCGAACGGGCCGGGTACTAAACCGGCCGGTTCGGGATTCCCGAAGAAAGGAGCGTGTCGAAGAATAAATTACGAGCAGGAAATCTTTATGTGTGTGTTGTGAATGTGTTGTTTCTAAAGTTTGTGGTTCTTTTACAAATTGACAAAGCGAGGATCTTGTCAATGGAGGAAATGAAAATGAAGAAGAGTGTATTTTTGTTAGTGGTAACGTTATGTTTGGCAGTTGCAGCCAACGCGGAAGTCTATAATTTGGGAGCGGATTGGGCATCCGGCCAGCCGTTAGGCAGCGGCGGCGCCAATCCCAACGGACAATGGAGTTATGGGCATAGTACCGAATTGACCCAAGCCAGTTTTGCTTTGAATGCCGCCTATGAGGAATGGAATACCCCTGCCAATGCCGGTGTATGGTGGACTGCACCTGGTCCATACTGGTCCCTGGTCTGGCACAGCTTCGGTGTTACGGATGCCAATGGTGATATCAATCCGGGTGACAATGTGGTTCAGACGGGTGTTAATAATGCAGTAACTAGTGTGATTCGCTGGACGGCCCCTGCGGATGGTCTGATCGATATCGATGTAATTATCGAGCAAGGCTACGGGAGTTCAACAGGTGTTTTATTGCTGAACGATACCGTTCTTGAAACCTTTGATGCGCTTTTAAATATGAATGATACCCATACTTATTCTCCGGACACGAAAGTTCCGGTTGCTATGGGCGATACCCTGGATCTCGTGATTATTCCGCCCGATCTCGCATCTCATATGCTGAAAGTGGATGAAACGATTACCTTTGAAGTGCCCGAACCGGCGACGATGTCGCTGCTGGGTCTGGGCGCTTTGGCGCTGCTGCGCAAGCGCAGATAAGTTTATATGTTTTGAAAAACATATACGCTGCACATGCCTCGTCGGGAAACCGGCGAGGCTTTTTTATCTAAAAACGGAATTATTTGCTTGACGGAAAGGATTGTTTGAGAATAATAGCTGTATGATTTCCGCCGGTGCTGCTGAATAAAATCCAACTTGAAATAGTATGCTTCTGTTGTTCATGCCCCTGGTAAATAGTGGATACTCTAGTGAAAGGAAAAACGATGAAAAGCAAAATGTCACTCTGTGGGATGGTTCTGATTATGATGATTCTATCCGCGGCCGTTCTTCGGGCGGTGGAACCGGCCGGGGAGGAAATGGCCCAGCGGGATCAGTGGGTAGCCGCCAAATTTGAAGGAAAGCAGCCGGAAATACCCGCCCAGCCGGGGCTGATCGTGCTGGCCAATTACGGTCCTGTTCAGCAGAACGGCCGGGACGGCCAGCCGCTGCGGATTGCGGACCAGCAATTCCAGCGGGGCCTCTATTGTCACGCCAATAGCAGCGTGGTGGTGCGGCTGCCCGGGCCGGCCAAATCCTTTACCGCCCAGGTGGGCATCGACACCAACGGGCAATTTGGCGGCGGCAGCATTGTTTTCATCGTGCAGAGCGGTGGTAAAGAGCTGTTTCGCTCGCCGGTTATGCAGCGGGGGCAGAAGGCCCGGTCTGTCGAGGTCGATTTAAAAAATGCCGCGGAATTTTCCCTGATCGTGAATGATTCCGGCGATAACATCAACAGCGATCAGGCCAGTTGGGCCGATGCCAAAGTTACCCTCGCCGACGGTAAGGAAGTGTGGCTGGGGGATATGAAGATTGTCGATGCCTCGAAAATCCCCTACGATAGCCAGATGCCTTTTTCCTTTATCTATGGTGGCCAATCGTCCCGGGACCTGATGAAAGACTGGGAACCCAAACGGGATTCCAAAAAACTGGATGAATTCCGCACGCAATATACC
>JAKJEP010000315.1 GCA_022705365.1 Planctomycetota bacterium
GGTTCCTGGAGTGTATGGCAGCAGCTCGGGGTGCAGGCCTCCGCCGTAGGGATTGCCATCGTCTATGCCGCGGTGATGACGATCGGGATTGTGTTTGTGGTTGAGAAAACCCTGGGATTCCGCAGCCGGCCGGAAAATGAAATGGCCGGTCTGGATCACGCCTTCCACGGGGAGCGCGGGTACGGCATGTTAAGCGCCAGCTAATGGAGAAAGGAACCGGTATGAAACTGATAACCGCTATTATACGGGAAGAAAAACTGGACCGCGTACGCGAGGCACTCATCGATGCGGAAATTACCCGCATTACGGTCAGCCGCGTTTCCGGCCACGGCCAGCAGGTGGAAGAAGGCATCTACCGCGGACAGCGGGTCATTCCCAATCTGATTCCCAAGATGCGTCTGGATATTGCGGTCAATGATGAGTTTGTGGATATTACCTGCAATACGATCATCAAAACGGCGAAATCCGACCGCGACGGCAAAGGCCAGGTGGGCGATGGAAAGATTTTCATTACGCCGCTGGAAGAATGTATCCGCATTCGTACGGAAGAACGGGGCGGCAAGGCCATATAAAAATGCGGCAATAGGTATTGATTGAAGAAATGGTTTGCCGGATAATACCGGTAAATATCCCCAACGGATACGTACAAAGTAGCACGGAAGAAAGAAGGTAAACGGATATGAATGAAACTTCGGGAAAAGTAACGGAAATGTTTGGTTCCAATGTGTTTAGCGATGCGGTCATGCGGGTCCGGCTGCCCAAAAATGCCTATAAGTCCTTTAAACGGACCCTGGACGGCCTGGAGCCTCTGGACCCGGCGGTGGCCGATGTGATGGCCAATGCCATGAAGGACTGGGCCATTGAAAAAGGGGCGACCCATTTCTGTCACTGGTTTCAGCCGATGACCGGCCTGACGGCGGAAAAACACGATTCCTTTATTTCCCCCACGCCGGACGGGCGCACCATCATGGAGTTCAGCGGCAAGGAACTGATCAAGGGCGAACCGGATGCCTCCTCGTTCCCCTCCGGCGGCTTGCGGGCCACCTTTGAAGCCCGCGGTTATACCGCCTGGGACTGCACCTCGCCGGTCTTCGTGAAGGAGGACGGCAAAAATATCACCCTGTATATTCCCTGTGCCTTCTGTTCCTATACCGGCGTGGCGCTGGATAAGAAAACCCCGCTGCTTCGCTCGATGGATGCCTTGAGCACGCAGGCCCTTCGGGTGCTGCATGCCCTGGGCAATACCGCCTCCCGCCGGGTCACCTCCACCCTGGGCGCTGAACAGGAATATTTCCTGGTCGATAGTTCCTTTTATCGCAAACGGCTGGACCTCATGCTGACCGGGCGGACCCTCTTCGGCGCTCCCTCGCCGCGCGGCCAGGAGCTGGAAGACCATTATTTCGGTTCCCTGCACGAGCGGGTCGCCACCTTCATGCACGAGTTGAACCTGGAACTCTGGAAGCTGGGCGTTTCCGCCAAAACCCAGCACAACGAAGTGGCCCCGGCCCAGTATGAAATCGCGCCGGTTTTCGCCACCGTCAATGTGGCCACGGATCACAATCAATTGACCATGGAAACCCTGCGGAAAGTGGCGCTGCGGAATAACTTTTGCTGTCTGTTGCATGAAAAACCTTTCGCGGGCGTCAATGGGTCCGGCAAGCATAACAACTGGAGTATGGTCACCGATGACGGCATGAATCTGCTGGAACCGGGCAGCACCCCCCATGAGAATATGATCTTTCTGGTCATGCTTTGTGCGGTGGTTCGCGCTGTGGATAAGTATGCCATATTGCTGCGGGCCAGCGTCGCCAATGCCGGCAACGAGCATCGGCTGGGCGCCAATGAAGCGCCGCCGGCCATCGTTTCCGTTTTCCTGGGGGAACAGTTGACCGACATCTTTGATCAACTGGCCAACGGCGGCGCCAAATCCTCCACTTGCGGCGGTGATTTGAAGCTGGGCGTTTCCGCCCTGCCCTCGCTGCCCAAGGACAGCACCGACCGCAACCGGACCTCCCCCTTTGCCTTTACCGGCAATAAATTCGAATTCCGGATGGTTGGCTCGAGCCAATCGACTTCCGGTCCCTGTTTTGTGCTGAATACGATTGTGGCCGATGTCCTGGAGGAGATTGCCGACGAACTGGAAAAAACCTCCGATGTAAAAGGCACCGCCCAGAAGATCACCCGCCGCATCGCCAAAGAACACCGCCGCATTGTCTATAACGGCGATAATTACACCCGGGAATGGGTGGCCGAAGCGGAAAAACGCGGCCTGCCGAATATCCGTTCCACCGTGGATTCCCTGAAGACACTTTTCGACAAAGAAAATGTTGAAGTGCTAAAAAAGCATAAAGTGCTCTCGAAAACCGAACTCCATGCCCGTGCGGAAATTCTGTTTGAGAATTACAGCAAGCTGCTGCACATAGAGTCGCTCACCATGCTGAATATGGCCAGGCGTCAAATCCTGCCCGCCGCCAGCCAATACGCCGGCGCTTTGGCTGCCTCGGTCCAGTCGGTCATGGCGGCCGGGGCGACGTCGGTAGGACAAAGCAAAATGTTAGTCAAAGTATGCGAGTTGATTAACCAGATGAACGGGAATGTGGAAGATCTGGAAAAGATGGTCAACAAGACCGAAGAAATCGGCAATAGCATTAAACAGGCCGAAAGTTACCGGGATCAGGTGATCCCCGCCATGGCCGCCCTGCGGCAATCCGCGGACGAACTGGAAAAGATTGTGGATGCTCAGCTCTGGCCCCTGCCTGCCTATGCGGAGATGTTTTTTGTGAAGTAAAATTTGGGGTACAAATTTCTCCCCAGGCAGCAATTATAGTGGCCTTGCGTCCATCGGGCCACTATAATTTTATGATAGTCGGATTGCCGGGCAGCCGGCAATCCTTGTTTATGTTGGTCATTGCCTGAAAGAGATTTGTGAAGGATGCAAAAGTTAATGATGAGGCAAATGTCCGGTTTTACATGCAATGCCGCCGGTTTCCCCGACCGGCAGGGATTGTACGATCCTCAATACGAACACGATAACTGCGGCGTGGGCTTTGTCGCCCGGATTGACGGGGTTCCGGCCCATTCCGTGGTGGAAGACGGGATCCGGCTGCTGGTGAATCTGGAGCATCGCGGGGCAGTGGGCGGCGACCGTTCGACCGGCGATGGCGCGGGCCTGCTGATGCAGATCCCCGATGGCTTTTTCCGCGGCGAAAAGGCAAAACTGGGTTTCTCGCTTCCCGAAGCGGGCCGCTATGCCGTGGGCATGGTCTTTCTGCCCGCAGATCGGAGGTTGCTTCAGCGATGCACCAAACGATTGGAAGATATCACCGCGGCGGAAGGCTGCCGGGTCCTGGGCTGGCGCGAGGTTCCGGTCCGCACCGACCATCTGGGCCAGTTTGCCCTGCAAACCATGCCCCGGTTTTATCAGGTCTTTCTGCAGTGCGATAAAAAAGGTGAGGCTTTCGAACAGAAATTATATGTCATCCGCCGGCTGGCCGAAAAAGAAGCGGCCGACTGGTCCGATGCCGATTACAGCCAGTATTACCTGGCCAGCCTCTCCAGCCATACCATCGTGTACAAAGGGATGCTGACCGGCAGCCAGTTGATGCCGATGTTTCCCGACCTGAGCGAAGAAACCTTCGCCTCCGCCTATGCCATCGCCCATCAGCGCTACAGCACCAATACCCTGCCGACCTGGCCGCTGGCCCAGCCGTTTCGCATGTTGGCCCACAACGGCGAGATCAATACCCTCCGCGGCAACATCAACCGCATGCGCGGCCGCGAAGCCCGGATGCAATCGGCGGTCCTGGGCTCCGACCTGGAAAAAATCAAACCGGTCCTGGTCGAGACGGGCAGCGATTCGGCCATCCTCGATAATGCCCTGGAACTGCTGGTGATGGCCGGCCGTTCCCTGCCCCACGCCATGATGATGATGGTCCCGGAGGCCTGGGGCGCCAAATACCACATGAGCGAAGACAAACGGGCCTTCTATGAATTTCATTCCACCATCATGGAACCCTGGGACGGCCCGGCCGCCCTGGTCTTTTCCGACGGCCGCTACATCGGCGCCATGCTCGACCGCAACGGCCTGCGGCCCGCCCGCTATACCATTACCCATGACGGCATCGTGGTAATGGCCTCGGAGACCGGGGTCCTCGATATCGCCCCGGAACGCATCTGGCGCCGGGGGCGGCTTCAGCCCGGCAAGATGTTCCTGCTGGACCTCAAACAAAAACGAGTGGTCCCCGATAACGAAATCAAATCCAAAATCTCCCGGCAAAAACCCTATCGGCACTGGGTCAAAGATAACCGCATCGAACTGCGCGGACTTTTCACCCCCTCGGAAGCCCCG
>JAKJEP010000316.1 GCA_022705365.1 Planctomycetota bacterium
CGGACGGCGGGGAAAAACCGGCTGGAAGCCCATTTAGGCGATTTTGTGAACAGTCTGAAAATCAAACGGAGTACAAAGCAGCATTTAGCCCAAGTCGAAAGTATGCTGAAACGGGTTTTTGAGGATTGTCAATTTACCGTTATATCCGACCTGGACGCAAACCGATTCACAGCCTTTGTGAACAGCCTGAATACGGCGGTTAAGACAAAGCGGATTTATATAGCAGTAGTAAAACAGTTTTGTAAATTTTTACACGATACCGGGCGATTGCCGAAAAACCATTTTCAACTGATTAAGGCCCCCAGGGTGTTAAAAACCGACCAGGTACACCCCCGGCGGCCTTTATCCGCTGGCGAAGTCTCCCGGCTGATTCATGCAGCAGAAACCGGGGAACCTTGGCGGGGCATATCCGGGCGGGAAAGAAGCCTCATTTACAGGCTGTCGGTCGAATCCGGCCTAAGATACAACGAAACCAAAACCCTGAAAGTGGCGGATTTTGATTTTACCAATGCTACGGTCTCGGTATGGGATGGGAACGAAAAGGCCAGGAGGGGAGCGACTTTACCCCTGCGGGCAGCGACGGCGGCCCTGATTCAGGACTTTTTACGGAATAAAACTCCACAGGCGGCGGCCTTTACCCTCAAAAAAGGGTACTTAATGATTAAGCGGGATTTAGAAAAGGCTGGAATCCCTTATCAGGACGAGGCGGGTAGGTTTTGCGACTGGCACTCTTTACGCCATTCAACGGCGAGTTTGTTGATTCAGACCGGGGCGAACCCGAAAGTCATACAAGCCATAATGCGACATGCCACACTTATGATGACCGAAAATTACACGCATGTTTACACCGGGCAGCAGCGGGAAACCATTGAAAGCCTTCCTGATTTCGAGATTCAGCAGGCCGAAGCGGTGAAAACTGGGACCTATGATTGTGTGGCGAAAACCGATCCAAATTCCCTGCCAAAAAACTGCCCAAAAACTGCCAACCAAAGCGAAAATATCCGAACAATTCCGACCAATTTTCAAAATACTGAAATGACAAGAAACAGGCATTCCGAGGCCCTGGAAGGCCAGAAAACCGCTTTTTCAGGGGATAAAAGCGGAACCGCATTTTCAGCAAAAAAATCGGGGAGACAAGATTTGAACTTGCGACCTCTGCGTCCCGAACGCAGCGCTCTAGCCAAGCTGAGCTACTCCCCGCTGATTTTCATCAACGAGCCGGGATTATACCCCAAATCGGGCTAATGGCAACATAAATTTTGTTAACTATTTTCAGTTGGCATTTACCTTCCATCTCAGCCAAATGCCATAAGTGCTTTTCAAATCATTTGTTACCTTCCATCCATAAGCCGTCTGGCTGGATATTCCTGTGGACATGAATGGAAATATTTGATATACTATACAATTCAAATTTTATAAATATTTGTAACTTTTTATGGAGCATATAGTTACGATGAACAGAGCACCATGGATTAATTACCGGCCCGAAATCAAGGTTCTGGACTGCACCATCCGAGACGGCGGTTTGATGAACAACCACCTTTTTGATGATAGTGTGGTCAAATCCGTTTATCAGGCTTGTGTTGCCGCGGGGATTGACTATATGGAGTTCGGCTACAAAGGAGACAAAAAAATCTTTGCTCCAAATAAGTACGGCTCCTGGAAATTCTGCACCGAGGATGATATCCGCCGGATTGTCGGGGAAAACAAAACTCCGCTGAAAATTTCCATTATGGCTGACGCCGAAAAAACCAACTATCACGAGGACATCCTTCCTCGTGAGCAGAGCGTCATCGATCTCATCCGCGTCGCCACCTACATCCATCAGATCCCACTGGCTGTGGATATGATCAAAGATGCCCACAACAAAGGTTACGAAACCACCGTCAACCTGATGGCCGCTTCCTTGGTCCACGAAAACGAGCTGGAAGAAGCCCTTGAAATATTCGTTGGCACACCTGTCGATACCATTGTTCTGGTGGATAGTTTCGGCACCTTTTATTCCGAACAGATTCGCAATCTCTCCCTCCGTTACCTCAAGGCGGTGGAAGGAACGGGTAAACAGGTTGGCATCCACACCCACAATAATCAGCAGCTTGCCTATTCCAATACCATCGAGGCCATCATTCACGGCGTCAATATGCTCGATGCTACCATGAACGGCATCGGCCGCGGAGCCGGCAATTGTCCGATGGAACTGCTGCTGAGTTTTCTGCGCAATCCTAAGTTCAACATCCGACCCGTTCTCCAGTGCATCCAGGACTACATCATCCCCCTGCGGGATAAAATCGAATGGGGTTATCAGATTCCCTATATGATTACGGCCCATTTCAATCAGCATCCCCGTGCCGCCATCGAATTGCGAGAAAGTGATCACAGAGATGAGTATGTCAGCTTTTATGACCGCTGCTCCGGCGTCGATTGACCGACATAACATGCGAATTAGCAAATAGTTACTTGCCCTCTGTCAAGGGCGCATTGTCTGTTCGATTTGTGTATAGCTCATCTATACCATTAAAAAAATCCCCCCAATATTTTGTATATTTGACTTTTCTGCCTCAATGCTCTATTATTTTCACTTTATTCAGGCCGAGGGAAATTCCCGGCCGCTGGACCAATATCCATTATTTCTTTCCAAAAGGAAAACATATGAACAACACACTGTTACTTATGTTGAGTGTTATGATGTTTATGGAATACGCCATTTGGGGAGCCTGGTCACCCGTCCTGGCCTCGCGCCTGCTGGGGCCGCTCAAAATGACCGGTAAACAGACCGGCTGGATTTATGGGACCATCCCCCTGGCCAGCATCATCGCACCCCTGTTTGCCGGCCAGATTGCCGACCGCTGGGTTGCCACTCAGTGGATTCTCCTGGTCGCCCATGCCATCGGGGGGTTACTCCTCTTTGTTGCCGCACGGCGGAAAACCTTCGGACCGCTCTTTGGGGTAATGGGCCTGTATGCCCTGTGTTACGCCTCTACCATTCCCCTGGTCAATTCCCTCATGTTTGTTCAACTGGAAAAGCATTACGCCAATGCCGAAGAAGTCAATACCACCTCGACATTTATCTTCCTCTGGGCCCCGGTCGCCTGGGTATTAGCCGGCTGGGCGCTCACGGGCTGGCGCATGAAAAAAGGGACCGGTGACGGCAGTGACTGCCTTATTCTAGCCGGTATCCTATCGCTGATTATGGCTGTCTTTTGTGTTTTTCTGCCCGACACCCCGCCCCAGGGGGTTCCCGGCGCCGCCCTGCCTTTCATCAAAGCCTTTGACATGCTTAGCGAAACCAATTTCCTCATCTTTATTATTCTCTCTCTGATTGTAACCACCCAAATCTGGTTCTACTATCTTGGTACTGCTCCCTATCTTCAGGATATCGGTGTTCAGAGCAAAAACATCCCCGCCGTTATGTCCATTGCCCAGATCGCCCAGACTTTATTTACCTTGTTCGCTTTTGGTTATTGCCTCAAAAATTACGGTTTCCGATGGATTCTTGGTGGCGGTGCCTTCTGCTGGCTGGTCATGTATCTGATCTATTCCCTGCAAAAACCAAAACCTCTGGTTATCGGCTCCATGGCTCTGCATGGCATCGCCTATGTTCTCTTTATGATCGGCGGCCAGGTATATGTCAATACCGTCGCCCCGGCCGATATCAAAAGCTCTGCCCAGGCCCTGGATATTGTTGTTACCGTCGGTCTTGGCTCTTTCCTCGGCACCCAAATCACCGGCGTGGTTATGGACCGCCTGAAAGTGCAGGATAAATTCCGATGGCGTACCATCTTCCTGGTTCCCTGCCTGCTGACCCTGCTCTGTGTGGCCGCGTTCCTGCTCTTTTTCAAGGGATAAAAATAAGGGAGCAGACTACCTAAGCAGCCTGCTCCCGATATTGTAAATTCTTCGCTGAATCAACCGAACTTTATTTACGTTTCCGCAGCAGTGCCAGCGCACCCATGCTCAAAAATGCGATGGTCGCCGGTTCCGGAACACTGCCGAAGGTATCCACATAAATCTGCTCATAGCGACCGGGAACAGAATTAAACATGTCTATGCCCACGATATACGTTCCGGCCGCTACGGTAGCGCCGCTATAGGTAAGTGAGAAATTGGCCTGCTGCCATTCCCTGGTCATAGACGATCCCGGTATTGACAGTTTATAGTCATTGAGAAAAACACCATTATACAGAAAAACATCTATCTGGGCCGGTTCGGACGCATTAGCAAGCCCAATTCTGTACTGGAACGAAAACTCTACCACATCCCCGTCGTTGATATCCACCAGTCCAGTATTATACAAGGATACAGCACCACCCCCAAGTTCCATCACCGCCAT
>JAKJEP010000317.1 GCA_022705365.1 Planctomycetota bacterium
ACTTGTCATACGGCTCTTCTTTCTTTTCCTCTTTTTCAAACCATTCCGGGACATCATAGGGATCGTGCGAAACCGACGTAATCATCACCAGCAGAAATGGTTTCTCTTTCTCCTGACCCGCCCACTTCAGCGCCGGCTCGATCATGCGGCAATCATCCCCGGCCAGCAAGCCGATGGCCGCCGACGGATCTTCCAGATTTTCCCGGAACCAGGCCCAGTCAAATCCCAGGTTGGAAAATAAACCCGGTCCGCATTCGAAGGTCCCTTTGGACATCTGAAAAAATCCGCTGCGGTAGCCCGCCCGCCCCAGAATGCTCGGCAGCCCTTCATAACCCGGCTGGGTGGGAATCGCCTCGATGTAATTGGCCTCAATCACCGGTGTGGTCGCGGTTAAGGCCGCCCAGAATGATTTGGTCGTATGCGAAACCGGCACCCGGGCCGTCTGGAATTCCACCCCTTCTGCCGCCAGTTGGGCCAGAAACGGGGTGGTGTTTAAGGCCGGATCGGCCAGCGAGGTAACCGAATAGGAAACACTTTCCAGCAGCACCAGCACCACATTCGGCAGTTCCGCGGCCGGGACCTGCGGCAGGGAAATGGTCCGCTCCCCGGCCCGGACCAGGGTCCGGTTACCCGGCAGAACCGGCTCTGCCTCCTGCAGGTCCGTCACCGTCGAAACCAGGGCGTACCAGTGGCTGCTGAAGCTGAGCACTTCGCTGGAAAAACTCCGCTTACGGTTGGAAATAATCTTCGGATGAACCAGGACCAGACAGATCACCACCATCGCAAAAATAAAGGTCCAGCGGGTATGATAGCTGCGCGTCAGATTCAGCGGCGCCGGATGATGATACCACCGAATAAAAAGGATAATGAGAGCGAGGATCAAAACCGTCAGCAGAAAGGTGATGGCCGGGCGTTCCGCCAGATGGCTCAGCACCAGCGGCAGCAATTCCCGCAGGTCCAGCAGGAGGATGATAACCACCTCCGGCTGAAGCTGAACCCCGCTTTTGATCAGCCAGGCCACATTGAAAATCGACCAGATCGAGATCAGCATGGCCAGCACCAGCACGCACCGCGCCATCCACCGCGCCGGCCGAATCAGGTACAGCAGGCGGATGAACAGAATCACAATCGCAAAAAACAGGATATCCGAATACACCACATAAAACAAATCCGCCAGCAGGTGCACCGGCTGGTTCCGCCAGAGGATGCAGAATTTTCCCACGAGGGTACACAGCAGCCCGGCGGTCAAAAGCAGAAATTCCACCCGCGGAATCCGCCGCCGGGGAGCCGGACCCGCCAACCATCCGGAAGGATCGTGGTTCGGGTTTGCAGTCTCTTGGGCCGATTTCATTGGTTCCTTCATTCCCGGAAATACATTTTGACGAACGGCTTTCAGGCCTTCGCTGCCAGCCGCTGGGGCACCTTTTTCAGCGCCTGTTCCAGATCCTTGAGCAGCAAATCCGTCTTTTCAATCCCCGCCGAAAGCCGGATCGTGTTCGGGCTGACCCCAAATCCCGTCCGCCGCTCTTCCGGCAGATACAGCATGGTCGTCAGGTACGGAATGCAGATCAGCGATTCCGTCGCGCCCAGGCTCACCGCATGATAGATCAGCTTCAGCTCGTTGATGAATGCCTTGGCCTCTTCCTGCGTTTCGCCCAGGTCAAACGCCAGCACCCCTCCGAACCCGTCATGCATTTGCCGCCTGGCCACCTCATGGCCGGGATCGGTCGGCAGCCCGGGATAATAGACCCGCTTGACCAGCGGCTGGGCGGCCAGGAATTCCGCCATCGCCAGCGCATTCTGCGACATCTTTTCCGCCCGCATATCAAAGGTCTTCAGGCCCCGCTCCAGCAGCGAGGCGGAATAGGCATCCAGTGTCGTCCCGATGGCCTGCCGCGTGAACCACAGATCGTCGTACCGTTCCTTGGTCCCGGCAATCGCGCCGGCCATCAGGTCATTGTGCCCGCCCAGCCCTTTGGTGGCGCTGTGAATCACCAGATGCGCCCCCAGCTTCAGCGGCTTCTGGTGAAACGGCGTCGCAAAGGTGTTGTCAACAATCACCAGGGCATGAACCAGGTCCGCGGCCTTGCGGATCTTGCGGATATCCACAATCTTGCACAGCGGATTGCTCGGTGTCTCGCAAAAAATCATTTTGGTATTGGGTTTGATATATTTGCTGATATGGTCGCTGTCCGAGGCGTTCAGCCAGGTAACCTCCACCCCCATCCGCTCCAGAATCAGCGACACCTTGTAATGGGCGCCGTAGATATCGTGAAACAGGATCAAATGGTCCCCGCTGTTCAGATACGTCAGATAGATCATCGTGCAGGCCGCCATGCCGGTGGTACTGATGACGCAGTCTTCCGCCTCCTCCATCACCGCAATGATCTTCTCTACCGCCCGCACCGTGGGATTGTCGTCCCGGTGATAGGTGTAGCCGTCGATTTCCCCGTCGGTGATCTGCCGCAAGACCTCGAACGAGGCGTAATGATAGTTCACCGCATTCACAATCGGTGTCACCATCGGTTTGTTGCCGTAAGGAGTCAAGGGATCTGTCATGATTTTTCCAGCCTCTATAGCTTTCCTTTAATTCGTACGCATAAAAGGTTTATTATCAGCGAATCCCCAGAGATTTCAATCAAAAAAACCTTGCAAATCGCCTAAGCCTATATATACCAAATAGTTGCCAAGGAAATCTCTGCTTGACAAATGGTCATAATGTTTGTAAAAAGAACGATTATACGGAGATCGATATGTTGAGCCGTAACCATGGGAATTCACTGCGGCCTCTTCTGCCGCCTTTGGTTTTACTGTTTCTTGTATCGGCAGTATGCGCGCAGGAACAAGCCGGTATCGTTTATGAGATTCGCTTCGGGGTCATTGAACCGCCGGTGGCGGCCCAAAAGGATATTACGGTACGGGCGCCCCTGTCGAACCAGCAGCCCGAACCCAAACCCCTGGAATGCAGCGGCCTGGCCTGGCTGGACGGCTATCTGCTGATTGCCAGCGACCGGCATGAACATCTGCTCTTCACCTGTCCGGTCGATCTGCATACGATGGAGATCGGAACCCCCCAGCCCTGGATCCTGATCCGTAACGAGCAGTACCGGCTCAACGATGCCGAATCGCTGACCCTCCTGCGGAATCAGGGCCAATCCTTCCTGTACCTGATGTGTTCCCTGAGCAATGCACCGGATGCCCAGCCGCTGCCGCAGCGGCGCCATTTCTTTTACGGCAGGATCCGGCAAACCTCTCCCTTTGCCGTCGAACCCTACGGTGTAATTTCCGCAGGTACGCTTCGGCAGCAATTGGAAGCCTGTTTTCATTCGATCAAAGCCAGTCCCTATTATACCTACCATGTGGACTATCCCGGTGAGGATAAGAATACCTACCGCTGGGGCAATGTCGAGGGGATCGCCTTCACCCCGGACGGCCGGTATCTTCTCTGCGGAATGCGGAATCCTCTCTTTGATGGTGCGGCCATCCTCTTTGCCGTTTCCGGAATATCCGCCTCGATCCCGCCGTTTTCGCAGGATGCCCTGCAATTGGCGGATTTTTTCCTGCTGGACCTGGAAGACCGCGGCATCAGTGATCTGTACTGGGACCCGGTAACGCAGGGATATCTGATAACCGCCGCCAAAAGCAACGGCCCGCGGCTGGATCCCGACCAGCCGTTTCCTCCCAATACGCTGGACAGCGCCCTGTTCTGGTGGAACGGGAATAAACTCGATAAGCCGGTCCTGCTGGCCCGGATTGCGGACATGACCATGGAAGCCGTGTGCCGGCTGGGAGAGAGCCGGTATATCGCACTGGGCAGCGATGAAGGAGATATCAGTGAAGGCCGCACGGCCCGGCAGAGTATTTTGACGATATTGGAACTGGCCGGCATGCCCGGAAAATCGCGGTAACGAATTATGGACACTCCCCCCAAAACACCTAAGGCCGGCCTGGAAGATGAAAAGGCTTTTTCGGAGACGCTGCTGACTGACCACGGCCTTACCGACCAACCCGACCAACCCGACCAACCCTACCGCCATCCGGAACCGCTCGCCACCGCCACCCAACGGCCCTGGATCGGTAAAATCATGGGGCACTTCAAGCTGCTGCGTCTCATTGGGGAAGGGACGATGGGGCTGGTGATTCAGGCGGAAGACATCCATTTAAAACGCATTGTGGCGTTAAAGGTCCTGCGAAAGCAACTGGCCGCCGCCGGCAAAGGGAAAAGTGCGGTGGACCAGTTCCTGCGCGAGGCCCGCGCCGCCGCCGCCCTCGAACACCCCAATATCGTCCGGGTGTA
>JAKJEP010000318.1 GCA_022705365.1 Planctomycetota bacterium
CCGCCGGTAAGGTACTGCTTTTTAGAGACCACATTATCCCAGATGGTATCAATGGCGTCGATATAGGCCTGATCGCCGGTCAGGGCCGCCACATCGGCCATTCCGCAATACATATACACCGCCCGGACGGCATGGCCCATCGCCTCGGTCTGCTGGATGACGGGCAGATGATCCTGGGCATACAGCCCGTAAAGCTCCCGTAAGTCGCCGCGGCCCCGCATATCCAGGAAAAATTTGGCCAGATCCAGATATTTCTTAGCGTTGGTGATCCGGTACAAGCGTACCAGTCCGATTTCGATCTCCTGATGGCCGGGGACCGCGATTTTTTTGCCCGGGCCGAAGACCGAATCGATATGATCGGCCAGCCGGATCGCCACGTCCAGTATCGTGCGTTTGCCGGTGGCCTGATAATATGCCACGGCCGCCTCAAAGAAATGCCCGGCACAATATAACTCGTGCTTATTTTTGGTATCCACCCAGCGTTTTTCCGGCTGGCGCTGGGGCAGGGAATAAAAGGTATAAAGGTAGCCATCCTTCCACTGGGCGGCGGCAATCTGGTCAATCACCCCATCGACATAGGTTTCCAACTCCGCATCCGGATGGGTCTTGAGGGAGTAGGCTGCCCCTTCGATTACTTTATACAAGTCGGAATCGTTGAAGTAGATGCCTTCAAAGTTGCCCGGCATCAGTCCGCCCGCCTTGGCGAAATTACTAATCCGGCCGGTCTGCTCACACTTTTTGAAACAGTAGGGAATGGTTACGCTGCGGTTGGTCTCCAGCCGCGACTGCCAGAATCCCTGGCCGAGCTGCACCTGTGTAAAAGGCACGGATTCAATCGTTTCAGAATGCAGCACGGAGGTACCCGCACATACTCCCACTATCATACAAAACAGAAACACCAATTCCTGAAAAACTAATTTTTCCATATACGTTCCTTTCACTTGATTTATTCACATAATAGCATTATACAGGAGAAATGAACATCCTTTTTAGAATTTCAAATGTACAGGAGCGGCCATGCGAAAAATAACATCAAATTTTGTCGTTATGGGTTTTGTAATTTTCTTTTGCAGTTTTACGGGATTTGCCGCGGTGGGCGATAGCTGGCAGAGCGGGAAGCAGTTTCATTCTCCTGTGGCCGGCTCGCCGATCGTTGATTCATCCAATCCCATGCCAGGCAACACGTGGCAATACGGCTATCGTATGGCCCAGGGACATAACGATGGAAAATGGAAGCATATGAATGCCGGGCCGTTTATTCCTTTTGCCGGTCCGGAAGCCGGGGAACTGGGGCCGGCCATTTCCGGTGATGCTGGCAGCGGTCCGGACCTGAACCGCTGGTGGGTTCCCTTCCCGCCGCCAGAGGGCCGGCAGCATGTGGGATCGATCGTATATGCAGAGGGGGCGGTGCAGTCGGGTCCGGAGAATTATCAGGCTGGGCAGGTCCATCTGGTGACGGATGACTCGGCCCCGATCAACGGAATACCCACATTGCTCTGGAGTGCCCCGCAAAACGGAGCTTATACTTTTGCGGTAAAACTGGCCCATTGCCTGAACGACAGCGCGGAATCGGTTCGTGATCCGTTCTATCATATCCTGGTCAACGGCATCTGCCTGGAAGAAGGCCGGCTTACTAATTATGGGGAACAAGCGGAACGCCGTTACGATAATCTGACGCTCAAGGAAAAAGATACCCTGGAAGTGTGTGCTTCCACGGGAGGTGTGGTTTTTCCGCTTACGATTCTGGCGGTGGAGGTGACGGTGGAACAGGTGCCGGCGGAACAGGCCGGGCCGCTGGAGGCGAGGATCGCGGAGATTCGGGCGTTGAATTCCAGGGGACAGGAATCGTTTCCCGCGGAATTTGCGGGGCATCCGTATGCCGCGGCGATGAAAAAGATGATGGCCTGGAATGAGGCGAATCTGGGGCCGGACGCCCTGGCGCTGCCGATTTCGCTGTTCTGCGGCGGGAAGGAGCTGTTTCGGTCATCCTATCTCAGTTATGCCCTGCCGCCGGAACTGCTGAAGGACTGGAAGGCCGAGCGAAGCTGGAAGGAACTGGATACAAACCGGGTTCAGAAAACGCTTGTCTATACGAATAGCCAGAACCAACTGGAGATCCGGCTGGGGATGATCGAATACCGGGATTTTCCGGTGCTGGAATGGACGGTTTATGTGAAGAATAACGGGCCGCAGGATTCGCCGATGATTGATAATCTGCTGGGGCTGAATCTGCAGGTGGACTGCGAGCCGGGGGGCGATTTCGTGCTGCACCATAATAGCGGCTCGTTCACCGGCATGTCGGCGTATGCACCCTTTAGCACCCCCATTGAAAAGGGGATATGCCGGACCTTTGGCGCCTATCACGGGCGGCCCAGTGACACGGATATGCCTTATTTCAACCTGGAACTGGCTCAAAATAGCGGATTCATTTTTGCCATCGGCTGGCCGGGCCAGTGGAAGACAGAATTGATGCGGGCGGGAGACAATACGCTGATGTTGCGGGCCGGGCAGCAGCTTACGCATTTCGTACTCAGGCCGGGCGAAGAAGTGCGTTCGCCGCTGACGGTGCTGCTGTTCTGGGATCAGACGGACTGGATCGAGGCCCAGAATATCTGGCGGCGCTGGATGTTTGCCCATAATTTTCCGCAACCGGGCGGCAAGCCTCTCCAGCCGATGCTGACCGGGCAGATGGGCTTCTGCATGGACTGGATGTACCGGGCCACCGAACAAAATCAGAAGGAAGGGATCGACCGCTATCAGCAGTTGGGAATCAAGCTGGATGGCTGGTGGATGGATACCGGCTGGTACACGGACAACTGGCTGCCGCATCCGGAGCGGTTTCCCAACGGGATCCAGCCGGTCAGCGACTACTGCCATGAACGGGGGATTAAAACCATCCTCTGGTTCGAGGCGGAGCGGGTAAGCACGAAAGACAGTTGGGTATATAAAACCCATCCGGAGTGGTGCCTTTCTGCGACGACTACGGACCAGATGCTTTATAATTTGGGTGATCCCCAGGCGTGCCAGTGGCTCACCGATCATATCGCGGCCATACTGCAAAAACAGGGAGTGGATATTTATCGTTCCGACTTTAATATGGACCCACTGGATCACTGGCGGCAGAATGAGGCGATGGACCGGCAGGGGATGGTCGAGAATCAATGGGTGCAGGGGTATCTGGCGTTCTGGGATGGTTTAATCACGAAAGTTCCGGGATTGCTGATCGATGCCTGTGCCTCCGGCGGGCGGCGGAACGACCTGGAGAGCATGCGGCGGGGTGTACCGTTCTGGAAGTGCGACTACGCCATCGAGCCGGTCGGGATGCAGTGCCAGACGTATGGGCTGGCGATGTGGATTCCCTATTACGGCAACAGCGGCGGGCAGATGGACCCTTATGTGTTCCGCAGCAATATGTTCCCGGCGGTGACCAAAGGGGCCTGGGAAGACCGTTCGCCCGGCCACGATATCCGCCAAGATCAGGACTACAGTCAGTTGCTCAAGATGTTCGACCAGTGGCGGCAGATAGCTCCCGACTTTCTGGGAGACTATTATCCGCTGACGGATTTCAGCCTGAGTACCGAAAATGTCTGGATCGGCTGGCAGTTCCATACGCCCCAGAGCGGCCAGGGATTTGTACAGGCCTTCCGCCGGCCCGGCGAACAATCAGCCGATACGATCACGGTTAAGCTGCGGGGTCTGGATCCCCAGATGAGCTACCGTGTAACGGATGTGGATAATCCCCAGGCTGCCGTCACGGTCAGCGGGGCGGAATTGCTGCAAAAGGGAATGGCTGTCAAACTGGAAAAAACTCCCGCGGCGGCGTTAATCCGTTATAAGGCAGTTAAATGACTTTTATTCAGAAAGGTATCTTGTATGAGCGAATTGGAAAAACATGACAACATATCAAGTGAAGCTATGGCGTCAGTAGATCGCCGCCAGTGGCTGCGGAACGGTTCAATAGGCATAGCGGCGGTGGTCGGTTCCACGTTCATGAATTCCTGTGCCCAGGCACAAAGCGGCTCCGCGGCAAATCCCAGTGCCGTGCGCTCCATCCGGGATTTCGGGATTCTTCCCACCAATCCCCCGGATACCAACCGGCAGTTGCTGCAGGAGGCGATTGAGTGGGCTTCGCTTAGCGGTGCGGCACTGTTTATCGAACCGGCGGAAGATCCATATCCGGTGGCTGACGGCCTGATTCTGCGGAAGAACGTCTCCCTGATCGGTGTGCACGGGCCGACACCGCGGGGCACCCGCCACCCGAAAAAGGTCCAGCCGGTAGGCA
>JAKJEP010000319.1 GCA_022705365.1 Planctomycetota bacterium
CAGCCTCATTGCCGCGACCGCCGATGTGGATGCCGTCGTCAAAAATCGTCCGGCCCTGATGCAATACATGCACATCGGTCGTCGCCTGTCCCGCGATGCTGGTAAATTTCACCTTCACCTCACACGAGCCGCTCCGGGGCGCGGTCCACCGCAAGACACCGTACGAGCCGTCCGGCCCCGGGTGCAGGCTGACCTGCCCGGGCTTCCAGACGACCCCCGGCCCCTGGATGTCGTGATCGGTTTGGTTATGCGCTGCGCACGGTTCCGGCCCCAACTCGCCGGTCCACAGCGTAAGCCCCGCCGGCGTACCGCCGCTTCGCGGAATGAATTGTTCCAGGCCGCTGTTGAGGATCACGATGCGCGTGTTGTCGAGCGAACGCACCATCGGCAGCGAATTCACCGCATGGCGGAAAATCGCCCCGTTACCCGTCTCGTTCAGCAAGCCCCACATCACCACGCTGGGATGGTTCCGGTCGCGGGTGATCATGCCGCGAATCGCCGTGTTGAACCGCTCAGCCATCTGCGGCGAATCGCTCCACTGCCAGCCTATCGCCGATTCCTGATACACCAGCAGCCCGATCTCGTCGCAATAGTCGAGCTGGCGGCGGTCGGCGATCTCGCAGAAAAACCGGATCATGTTGAAGCCCATCGCTTTCGAGTTCAGCAGATCACGCCGCAGCAGATCGGGATCCAGCGGCAGCCTATGCCCGCCCGGAAACATGTTGCCCGAATGCGAGCTTTTCAGGAAAATCCGCCGCCCGTTCAGCCGGAACGCCCCGTCCTCAAAGCGGAAATCGCGGAACCCGCACTGCGCCGAAACCTCGTTACTGGCATCAGCCTGCGGCACCTGAACGCGGGCCGTCACGCGATACAAATACGGATCGCCCAAATCCCACAGATGCGGATTGTCAACTTTCAGGCTCGTTTCTACCAGCGTATCCCCCGGCGAAACCGTCCGGTTCAAAGTGAGGCTCTGCATCGTCTCACCGGCAGAGGCCGGGGCCACGGCAAATTGCAGACGCGCCTCCGCCGCCTTCTTTCCGGCGTTGCGAATATTGGCCGAGATGCGGATTTCCCCGCTCGCGCAGTCAGGTCGCACAAACAGATTCTCGACCCGCACCGCCGGCACCACCAGCAGCTCCACCGAATCGACCAGCCCGCCGAACTGATATTCACTACCGACCGGACGATGCGGCCGCCGCCCCCGCTGCGGCGTGTTCCCAATCGCCAGCCCGTCGATCGGCTGGTCCGTCGGACTCAGCACCCGCACCGCGATGTGATTGACGGCCCCCGGCGAAACCGCCTCCGTCACATCAAACGTAAACGGCTCATCGCCCCCCTCATGCTGGCCCACATGCACCTCGTTCACCCAGACGTCCGCCAGGTAATTGACCATCCAGAACCGCAGCAGATACCGCCCGTCCGCCTGCGGATGGACCGGAACCGCCGCGTCCCGCCAATACCACGCCACCCCGTGACAGCCCGGCAGGGCATTCTGATAGACCCCCGGCACACAAACCTTCTTCGCGTCCGGCTGCGGCGACCGCTGCCAGTTCTCCTCCCGCCCGACGTTCTGTGCGTCGAACGCCACCAGCCAGTCCTGCTCCCCGTCCAGCGAAATCACCGCCGGCGCACCGCCCCCGGCATTTTCCGCCAACGCACCTCGGCCGCCGCCCACCACCAATAATCCGATCACACACCAAACCGAAAGCAACTGTTTCATCACTTCGTGCTCCTGTCAATAAGTTCGCCGTTTTTGTTACAAAAAAATCTCGAAATTTCTTCCCCCCGCAAAACTCCCAACATGTTGGATTCCTTTCCCCGCCGTCACCACATTTTTTGAAATGGGCTTTCCCATTCGCACTTCCACAAATCACAAGTCTTGCCAGTCTAGTGCGAGGATTCTACCAGATTTACCCAACCTGTCAAGAACTCCCCTTCCCCAGAATGCTTCCCCCCATCAAAACCTGTGCCTGCTTGGTTGACAATGCAGGTGCTACATAATTTCCTCCTTGGGCGGCAGCGTATGTCCGCAGGACAGGTGATGGCGAACTCCCAGCCGTATTCCGGTAAAATGTGTCCCGATACATCGTGCCTGCGCACGAGGACATGTCGTATATGATAGAAATATCATAGAACCATATCACCAGCAGAGGGGATCTTCGGGATCGTTGCACTTCAGCCAGTTCGTGATGAGGATGGCAAAATCCGCCAGGTCGATATTGCAGTCCTGGTTCAGATCGGTGGACCAATACCCGGCCAGGTCCCGGCAGGTGGGCAGAGGCGGTGGGGGGGCCTGGGTTTGGTAGAGATAAAACATCTCGGCGGCTGTCAAGGCGCCGTTCCAGATGGTGATTTCATCAATAGCGCCGGCCCAGTGGCGGTCGCTGAATTCATCCGGGCCTTTGCCGAAGACCAGCGGAGCGTCAGCGGTGCTTTCCAGTTCGTTCATGGGGACTTTATCGCCATCCTGTACCCCGTCAAAGTAGAGAGTGATGCCCGTCCCGTCGTGAGTGGCGGCGACCAGGTGCCAGACATCCTGGGTGACACTGCCGGGGGTGCCGGTGATGTTGCCGACATAGGTGATCCAGGTGGAATTGGCGCACCAGGCCATGACACTCAAATTGGTGGGGACCATCAGGGTCCAGCCGCGGTAATTGGAATTCAGCTCAATCGCCAGATCTTTGCCGATAATAGTGGCATACTCTTTTTCAAAACCATTCGGCGGTACTTTGATCCAGGCCGCCATGGTAACCTGGGGGTAACAGTCCAGGCTGGCAGAGTGCAGAATATTGACCCAGTCCGTTGAACCGTTAAAGGTCAGTGCCCCGGTGGGATTATCAAACCGATCCGCGGCAGAATTGTTATCAAAGCTAAATCCACCCATTAAATCACCATGATTTCCATTTGAAGATATATCATGGGCCACCATACCGGTGGTTTCATCAAAAGTCCAGTAGCCGGCCAGTTCCTTATCAATGTTCGGGTCCGGCAATGCTGCTGGTACGACTGCCGGGGCAGGAAACCCGATCCAAGCTGCCGCCCAAAGGACAATGACATTCGCTATTTTCATATTTGAACTCACCAGACTTTTTTACCTATGCCGGTCAAGGCAATAGGGTGCAGTCAGGATCTCCCGGATCATAACATCGCAGCCAATCCTGCCAAAAGATCAGGACATCCTGCAAATTCACATGGCAGTCCTGATTGACATCTCCGGGAATGTTATAGCCCGCCGCCTGCATTTCGGCACAGGTGCCGGGGATCGGGATCAGGGAGGGACTCAGGTCATAGCCGCAGAGGTAGCTTTGCTGGTCGGATATTTTGGCCAGGACATAAATGGTCAGGTTCTCGTCCGGCAGATCGTCGGACCAGACAAAGGCACCCGTGCCGGCGGGGAGTTGCTGAGCGCCGGGGATCGGCTGGAGATGGTTCCATTTCAAATCCGTCCAATACAGATCCACGAGGCAGGCATTGTTTTCCGTATCGGCACAGGTCCAGCCGATCCGGACTTCCGAAGAACTGGACAGGGGACGGGACAGGCGGATGGTTGGATGGCTATTGGCGGGGGGAGTATAGCTCTTGCCGGCCAGCCAGGTGTTGAGAAGCCAGTCGCGGCGGCTGGCAAAGTAGATTTTGATATTCGTATAATCGCCGGCATCCATGACGTAGAGTCCCGGGCCGCCATAGCCCAGCAGGATTTCCTCCTGGCGGTCAATCAGGGTGCGGTCATAGGCCTCCTCCAGCACGGCATTGAATTTTTCTACGGTGAGATAGTTCGTCAGGACGTCATTTAAAATCACCAAAAAGCGATTTTCAAATTCCGGGATCTGATAGCAGCGCTGCTGCCATTTGTTATAAAATTTATAGGGGTCGGTATCATAGTATTGACAGGCGATGTCTTTACCCGGTCCGATACTGCCGGTACAGCCGAAGGCATGGGTAAAATCAAAGGTTCGCAGCAGCCATTTCGAGCCAGCCTCGGCCGGTTTAACCGCATACCAGTTGTTCCCGACGATATCGCTGTTGGCAGTGCCAACCTGAACGGCCCAGTCATAGAGCCAGTGATCCAGCTCCACCGTGTTCATCAGGGCGGGCAGAAGCTGGGTGTCGGGGGTATTGGTTACCAGATCGGCAATTCCGATGATACTGGTAAAGGAACCCAGCGGGTCGCCTTTTTTCTCGTAGATCGTGGGATAGACGGAGGGATTGGCATAATAATCCAGATCGGAAACCGAGTCCTCCGGATCGCTGATCG
>JAKJEP010000031.1 GCA_022705365.1 Planctomycetota bacterium
TTAGAATGGCTCGGTCCAGACTACATCACCCGAGAAGAACTGGCCATAAGGGGGTACAATGTACCCTGGCTTCCCTAATTTTTAGAAAAACTTAAAAAAATTAAAGTTTTGGGAAGTTTATTGCATGGAGAAGAATGTCCCTCTGGAATTAGAAATATTCGTATTGGATCATTCCAGAAAAAAACACGACATCTTGCCATGTTATTAAATGGGTACTGAAAGTGCATAACTCTTTATCTGGAATGGGGAAATCTATCGTTTTTTTATCACCCTGCAAGCTGGTAAGTTCTCGATCTATATAGACCTTTCGTTCTTACCAAAATTATTATACCGATATTTGCAGGACTTTACGGCCACCTTGGCAAATCAGGATGAAACATGGCCTAAAACCACCGGATTCATCCGGAGAGAGTTCTTCCGCTCCATTTCCGGTATCATCTTTTTACAGCGGAAATTACCCTTGAATTCCAAAGGCAAAACGGATATACTGAATTCGTAAAGGTTCAGAAATGGTGTGAAATCTGAACCTTTTTTTGTTTCTATTTCTGGTATTTTTCCTCAAAAAAATCGTCGTTATCCGTAAATTTTTCCATTTTTTTCCGGTAGGATCCTGGCTCATCTTCTCGTTTGCAATTACGGCCGGTTCCACATCAATTCATTTCTGATCATTTCCGTCATATCTCCTTCTCCGAAAAGTATTTAAAGCCAGATTTCCCGGCTTGAATAGGTTCTGATAACACACCAAATATGAACCTTTGGGGAAAGGAGCAAACGCTATGATTGCAAAACCATGAAATTCAATACCTGGACGTTGGAGCCGAGCAAGTATCTGACCGGCCGCGAGGCCGAACGGCTGTTGCGGGTCGCCCGGCACCGGGCCGAGTGGGCGGAATCCCTGGCTGGCCAAATAGACCCCCTGAATTCTTCGAGCCAGCTTGGCATTCTTCTCCGTACGATAAAGCGTTTGCAGTTCTTTGGGGGTGTGATGTGGTTTAACGTTCATAATAGCCTCCATGCTATACTGGTATCCAATGACTACTATGAACACTATCGGTTATTTACCCGAAAGCGCATTAATTAATAACAATTGGTATTATACATTATACGCCACCCTGGAGCAAAGGCTGGCGGAAGTGAAATAACCAAGGCAAAACAAGGTAAATATATTACTTATCAGAGGATACGTCATTCCCCGGCTATCCCAGTGTTCTGGGATAGCCGGGTTCTATTCGTAGTTTTTCAGTCTATTCGTAGATTTCATCACCGCCGCCTGTCTGGCCGTTCAGAGCGTCACGGATTTCTTCAACAGCAGAATCCGCATCGCATCGGATATGGTCGATTTCCTCCTCAAACGCAATTAGAACTTGATCGGCCAGGGCGGGCCAACCCAGCCAGTCAAAAAAACGTGCGTACCAGCGGCAATTGTTGCTGATAGTTATTATGCTGATCCTTTGAATCATACGAATTCGGCTGATCGCTTGAAAAGCTGTAATTTTGGCTTTCTTGATCTGGCCCGCTACCAGCATATCCGAAATGTTGTTCACCGCGGCGGTTTTAACATTGTTGATGCGATCATAGCTCTGGTCGGCAATATTTTGCACTTCGTTGATACAGTTGTTGGCCAAGGCGGATGGATCCGGCCTGGCTTCAGCCATTTGGATGTTTAATCCCAATACCAGACATAATAAGACAGCGGCCTTTTTCATAAATCAGTTCCTTTCTTAAAAAATTTGTGAATCCCGAATCTCAACGCCGATAGACACAACCGGCCCTACCGGGTAGTAATCTACACCGTAATTGATCTCACTATAAAAATCGGCTGCTTCAAAATTTCATGAAACTTCAACCGTTGCCGGAAATGCTGCTCTCCCAGACCCTGAATCGGGATCAAAATGACCCGCGTAAAATCTACGATACAATGGACTGCCAGGCAACAAATAGTACCTCCTTATCCACTTTTTGCAAATTTCTCACTTTATCCAATAGGAATAACCGTTACAAAAGTTATAATTGCACCCTGGAATCCGTTTTGTTACTGATGGTGAGAACTATTTCCTTCTGAAAGCGGGGACATATGGAAATTTTCAAGCCCTGGACGGAAAGCTTGCGAAAAAGACCTGTCAGAGGTATAATTTGGCCGGGTTACAGATGTAAGGAGAAGACAATGCCAGACTGCTTCCCATCATTCTCGTCCATATTGCAGAGTCTGTGGGAACCGATTGACTTATATGGCATTTGCTGCTCAGGGCAGATCAAAGTCCGGCAGGGTTTCCTGCAATTTTTCGCGGATGAATTGCATTTTATCGGTAGCCCGCTGCAGTTCCATCCGGGCATTGTCGGTACTTTCTTCATCCATGACATAGGGAGTAATGAAGGCCAGCAGTTCGCTGTTGGATTGCACGGTGTCCTTATGTTTGAATAATTCACCCACCAGGGGGATATCGCCCAGCAGCGGGACCTTGCGTTCAATCTTGCTGTCGTTCTGAAAGAGAATGCCGCTGAGCATAATGGTCTGGCCGTCTTCGACAATCAGGTGGGTAGTGTTGTCCAGCAGGGTAGTGACGATATTGCCGTTGAGGGTTTCCGGCTCGACCTGCGAGATCATCAGATTGATAGTGGTGTCAACGGCTTTTTCGGGGGTAATATTGGGGCGGACCCGCAGCGTTACCCCGACATTGCGGTATTTGACATCCTGGCGGATGGAGGTGCCCTCGGTCGAGCTTTGCGAACCTTCGATAAACGGGACCGAACGGCCTTTGAAAAAGATCGCTTCCTCGTTATCCTTGGTCCAGATGGAGGGCTGATTCAGAATTTTGGCGTTGGTTTTCTTGATCAGCAGATCGACCAGAACATTGACATTTAAACTGCTGGAAAGGGTCAAAGCGCCGTAGTTTTCCGAATACTTCAGGGCATTGAGGGCCTCCAGGGAGTTCTCGCTGATCGTACCGAACGCCCCGGGATTCGAGGAAAGCTGCAACCCCAGCGAAGTCATATCCTCATGGTTGACTTCCAGGATGATCGCCTTGACCAGGACCTGCTTGGCGGGTTTGTCCAGTTCCTCGATCATGGACCGGATGCTTTCGTGATATTCCGCCGCCGCCAGGACCATGATGGCCTTGCTGCGATAGACGGGGATGAAACGAATTTTCCCGATCATGTTGCTGGTGGGCATCTCCTCATCCCGCCGCTGACGGGATTGATCCCACCAGGGGGAGATCATGTCCGCGGAAGATTCCTGCTTGCCGGCGGTGCCGGTACCGGTACCGGTTTTCTTTTCCCCGGTCTCTACATCGATGGAATATTCCGACAACCCCCGGGTGCTGCGCCGGAAGGGTGAGGGAGTACCCGTTTCGTTTAAAATGGCGTTGAGCTGCTCGCAGAGGTTTTCGCAATCGGCATACTTCAACGTAACCACCATAGGCAATTCCGCCGCTTCCTGCCGGTCGAGTTCCAGGACCAGTTCCTTTACCACTTCATAGGCTTCGGGAATTTTGCTGATGACGATGATTTTTTTGGTTTCCGGAACCGCTTCAAAGGTAAGCTGGCCGTACAGTGGGCCGACAATCTGTTTTTTCTTTTCCGGTTCTTCGTCATCAAACCAGTACCAGGGCAATCGCTGGGTTTCATTCTCCTCACTAAACAGCGTCGTCAGCAGCTTGGCCATTTTAACGGGATCGGAATTGCGCAGTTCCACAATTAACGGCAGGACTTCCTTGACATCTATGGGCTTGTCCCATTCGACGATCTGTTTTCTGATTTTATCCATGTTCTCGGCGGAGGCGATGACGGTAATCTGCTTTAGGCTGGGATAGGCGATAACCCGAACGATCTCATTCTCTTTACTCCGCTGGCGGGAACTATAATCGTAATAATACCGGTAACTTCGGCGGGATTGTTCCTGTTCACTATACAGCTCTTCGATATACTTTTTCAATTGCTCCGGATCGGCATTTACCAGGTCAAAATATTCCGTCAGTAATTTTCCGGTCGGGATATCGATTTCATCCACCAGTTTTTCAACCATTTTGCGGTTTTCTTCGCTGCCGATAATCATGATCTGGCCGGCCTGTTCGAGGGGCTGAACCAGGATATTGGATTTGAGTTCCTGGCCGGGCATTTGCTGGAGCATCCGGTTGATCTGTTCGGCCACTTCGCGCACATCGGCATAATCAATTTTTCGGACAACATATTCACTTTCCGTGGTTTTTTGGGTATCCAGTTTTTTAATCCAATATTCGATTTTTTTCATGTCATCGGCGGAGGCCTTGGCGATGATCCATTTTCGTTTCAATTCGGGGATCAGCACGAACGAACTTTCGCTGGGGGCGATAACCACGGAGGTGGCGGGCGTGCCGCCCTGGCCAGGCGGGCCGGACGGGGCTTGTTGCGGTTGGCCGGCGGGCGCCGAGCGGCCGCCTTTGGCATCGCCGCTGAGCAATAACCGCAAGACCTGGACAATCTCCGAAGGATCACCCTGCCCGATTTCAAAGATACGGGTTACGGTCTCTTCGGCTTCGGGGATATCGAGCTGGTCGATGATCCGCTGAATCCGCTGGAGATTGGCGACGGTGTCAATCACCACCAAATTCCGGGAACTTTCATCGGCGGAAACATAACCGTGTTCGGGGATCAGGGGCAGGATAATTCGCTGCAGTTGGGCCGGGCTGTAGTTTTGCAGGTGGAAAAATTTCTGCACGATCTGATTTTTGTTTTCGATTTTCGCCAGCGTCTCTTCGGCGGGAATGGTAGGCACCTCACCCAGTTTGGCATCCTTGATCGGCTTAATGAAAATCACATTTTCCGTCTCTTCGGCCACAAATCCTTTGGCATGCAGCACATCGTAGATACGCGCGAGAGCTTCGGGCCGCGTCATTTTCTTCGAGGCATAGATGGTAATTTTCTGTCCCATAACATCCTGATGCGGAATAATCACTTTTCCGGTCCATTCGGCCAACCGGGGAATGATCTCGCTCATATCGACATCTTTCAGATTGAGCGCCTCCAGGCCATCGTCCTCCGGTTTGGGCTGCTCCTGCGGCGCGGGGGGCGTCGGTGGCGGGGCTTGCCCATCTTTTTTCACCTGATTGGGATCCGCCGCCTCCTTTTTTTCTCCGCTTATGGGCGAATCGTCAGCCAGAACCGACTGATTCAGGCCCAATCCGATCACCATCATTGCCAGCAGGATCGCGCCGGCGGAAATGAAACCATGTAGTTTTGTCCGTTTCAATGTATAATCTCCTTTACAAGCTGAGTTCGTATTCCAGGTATTATCCGGGCATATTCGCCATGGCATTTATCGCCTGCTGCTTTTGCTCTTCCGGCATTTTATTCCATTCTTCTTTCGCTTTTTGTTTCTGTTCGGGCGGCATACTATTCCACATCTTGCGGAATTTTTCTTTCAGGTTCGCCGGCAAATCCAGCCAGGCCAGATCATCCTCTGCCCCGGCGGCCGGCGGCGACACCGGCGCAGCGGGCCTGGGCCCCTCCCCCCGCGGCCCCATCGCTTTCATCTCCGGTTTTTTTCCCGGCTCTTTGGCGGGAGGGGGCGCACTGGCGGCGTTGATCGGGGCCAAAACTATTTCTTTTCCTTCCCAGTCGAGCGTAACCTTCGCCGCTTCTATTTTGAGCACCTTGGCGCCGGGAGGAACGGTATCCCCCACTTTATACCACTTGCCGGCAATCAGGGCCTGATCCCCCAGGATTCCCTGGGCTTCTTTGGGGGGCTGGGGTTTGGGCGGAGGAGGCTGGAATAGATCTTTCTGTTTCAAGGCGTCCGCCAGTTTTTTACTGGCGCTGGGGGGTGCAGAATCCGGATGCCGGCTTTCGGGGGAATCGGGATTCGAATTCGGTTCTATCTGAACCGGTAAGGCGGAAACTTCCAGGGCATAGGTCAGGAGATTGAATCCAATCAGAATGGCACAGGCCGCTGCTATCAGGAAAAGAATCACAGAGGCGAGGTGGATTGTATTAGTAGTTTTATTGCTGACCGTCATTTTTATTCCTCAATCTATCGAGTTCATGGCATTCTGTTTTTCGCAATTATTGACAGAAGGTGGAAACCGCCAGCGTCAATTCCATTTCCTGGCGATTCTGCTGGCCGCATTCCAGTTTGAATTCTTCGACAGCCACGTAATACGGGTTTTCCTCCAGGGCAGCCAGCAAATCCAGGGCCTGGGCCAGATTGCATTTGCCGCGGCACTGCATCTGGAGGAGTTTGACGCCCAGGCCCGGCTGGGCCTTGCCCTGGGAGAAAAGATACTGGGGCATGGCGGTAATTTGTATGCCGGCCTTCTGCAACTGCTCATTGAATTTCCGCTCGAATTCCAGCCGCTGGCGGTCTTCCTTTTCGGGCATGGCGAAGGCGGGAATCGCCGGGCCGGCCGCCTCATGCCGCGGCTGGAGCATCTCGATCTTTTGCCGGTGGATCGCCAGTTCCGCCCGTACCTGCTCCCAATGGCCCAGCCAGGGATCCACGGCAAAATGATACAGCAGGATCAGCCCTGCCGCCGCCAACCCGATACTCATAGCTCTGCGATTTCGTGTTTCCATAGTTTTCTTCTTTACTGTAGTAGTTCTGTTTCCAATCCGGATGAGCCGGTTTTCCGGCGGGTGCAGAAATGCTGGTATTCAAACGTGATCGTAAAAATGGACTGATTCTTTTTGTTATCCCGCGACTGATTAAGAATCCGAACTGTCTGGATGCCTTTTTGCTGCTGCAATTTGTCGGCAAAATCAAACAATTTATTTTTATCCTGAAAACTGCCCTGCAAGCGAACCGGCTGGCCTTTTTTGGTATGGACACTATCGAGCAGAATTCCCTCCGGAGCGGAATCGGCCAATATCCGCAGCAAAGCAAGAATGTCCGGCCTTTGCTGGGCAATCGCCTTTTTCAATTTTTCCTCCCGCTCCAATTGTGCCAGACTGGTCTTTACCTCCGAGCGGGCCAGGGCGGCTTCCATTTT
This sequence comes from Planctomycetota bacterium, assembly GCA_022705365.1. GTDB lineage: Bacteria > Planctomycetota > Phycisphaerae > Sedimentisphaerales > SM23-30 > JAKJEP01. The sequence continues at coordinate 6,963 of JAKJEP010000031.1, forward strand.
TTTCAGCCGGGCCCAATCCAGGCCATACATAACCAAAGGCAGGGCAATCGCCAGCAACAGAGCCGCCGTCAGACTGTATTTCAGCTTCAGCAGGCCGCGCGATTTCTTCCGCCGGGCGGCAGAAGGCAAAATCGTTTCAAACAGATTCAAGGTACCGGTATCGGCATCCAGGGCCATCAATCCCAGCCCCAGCGGGGCCAGCCAGAGAGATACATCGAGCGATTCCGCCCCTTTCCAATGGCGCAGGTGTTCCGCGGAGAAAGAAAGGCATTTCACGTTCAATCCCGACCGGGCCAGTTCCGTGACCGCCTCCGGCGACGGCCAGCCGTCCTGGGGCAGGATATAAACCGGGCACTCCTTCTGATTCTGCAGGCCAAAGGTTTTTAATGCGCTGTATAATGTCTGGCGAACGAATTCAAGATGGGCCTCAGAGGGGTGATCCGTAGTTTGCACCGGCCCGGCATCCCTGTCCGAGGTCAACACGCCGGCTACCAGATGGTGCTGAACCTGATAAATCTGTATATGCTGCCGAGCGGGGCAGACCAGCAGATACTCCGGTTCCAGACCCGGATGAAGGGCCTGGCAGGCCTTGACCACCGCTTCGCTTTCCAGGACGATTTTATCCGGATTCCATTCTTCCAGCGGACGGAAAAAGTTGGCCAAAGATTCCGTACGGGACGCCGCCAGCGTAACCGGAAGTTTGCCATTTTGCGAGTGGCCTGCCCGCCAGGTGAGCGTCATCTGGTCCGGCCACGGCCGGAACCCGCAGCGGATAAAAGGCGGTCCGGCGGGATTCATATCCGAAGACATAATGAATCCGCCGACCTTTTTGGATATCGGGAAGATGGACGGCAGATGTTACCTGCCGGCAAAAATCCCCCATCGAAAGCCCCGCCGCCCCGGCAGACCGGGTATAATGAATTTCGCAGCCGGCCCCCCTTTTCGACAAAACGGCGGCTTTGTATTCTTTTTCCTGTTCAATAATGGCTATCACTATCTGATTCAATGATCTTCTCCCTGGCGCCAATAGAGAATCGCGGCGGAACTTGGCCCCCGATCCACAATGGCATCCACCTGATGAATGGCCCGGGTCCGCTGGCTAAGAACCATCGTATGCACCTCAAAAACACTGGAACGGGTGGTTACCTGATCGGCGATCTTTTTAAAGGTATTGACCGTCAAACCTTTTACTTTCAGCAGTTCGCCGATACCGCTCAAACCGGCAGCGGCACTCTGCCGGTACTGGATGATGTTATCCGCCAGAGTGTGGTCCCCTTCCAGCAGGGCCGCCAGAACCGCACGGGAAGCGGTATTGACGTTGACCAGGCCCGGCAGGGTCTCTTGGTCGGCAACCGTGATTTTATCGGCGATATCCGCAAAGGTCTGCAAATCCAGCGGCTGGGCCTGATCGGGATTGTCCGGCTGGTCCTTATCGGGTTCCTTTTTGCTGTTCTCGTCGATTAAATCCGCGATACTTTTATAGTTGTCCTTGCGATTATCCACGATCCATTTGGCCTGGGATTTGGTGAGAGATAATCCGCCGGTCAGCCGGTTCTCATCCGCCGTATTGATGTTAATCCGGTCATTTCCGCCGGCATCCTGATTCCGGTCGTAGGAATAACTGGTCAAATACGCAAACAGACCCTGCCGGGAGTTTTCTTCCTCCTTTGCCGGCCTTTCGTTTTTCTGGTTACCGGGATATAACCAGGCATTCCGCTTCAGGACGGCCTGCCGTTCATATTGCTGCCCCCAGAATATCTCCGGGGTAACGCCTTTGACCAGCAGCAGTTCGCGCACCGTCTTAAAGTCTCCGTTACGGATCTGGTAACCGATATCCAGATTGAGATAATACCCCCGTTCCCCGCCACCGGTACCGGGGTCATCATCCTTGTCCCGCCAGTCCAGAATGGAAGCGGCGATCTCCTCCGTCATGCCCGGCAGTTCCACAAGCTGGGCCTTGGTTGCGGTATTCAGATTCAGTTTGGCGGCCTCGTCTTTTATCTCCACAAAGGCCGTGCAGCCATCCATTTGGATTCCCGGCAACTCCGTGCCGCTATCCTCCGTACTGCCGGTAATCGGATCCGTCCAGGTATCACTCAGGGTATCGCTCTGCGTAACATCGTCCTTGAGGATGGCAATCGCCTTTTCCACACCGGCCCGCAAGGCCCATTTGGCCCGCACTTGTTCGGCGGCATTCAGCGACACGCGTGAATCCAGACGCACCGTTCTGCCGGCCACCGTGACAATCACAATCAGAATCACCACCAGCCACAGCACCGCCACCAGCGCCAGCCCCCGCGGCTGAATGCAACTATTTCGATTACGGTTCGTCATGCTTCTCTCACGGATTCTTTACCGATGGATCTTGTTTGGCCGTTGGCGCCGGGGCCGCCGCAGGCAATCGTGGGAAATAAACCAAAAACGAATGAGATATCTCTTTTTTCTCTTCCGGCAAGCCGGCAGTCAAGGTCACTTCAATGGCAGCCGGAATCTTTTGCTGTTCCTGGCTCCACCGGGTTTCCCAGGTGTCCGCATCCTGATCATAGTAGCGAACCTCAAAGGCAAGGATATGGTCGGCAATAGGCATCAGAACCCCACCGGCGGTATCTTTTTCCAGAGGATAGGGGTCCAATCGCCGCATGAAAACCGGCCGCGAACCGTCCGACTGGAGAAAATATTCCACTTCATAAACATCCCCTTCCGGCTGACCGGGCCGGGCCGCCGCGGTATGGACCGTATGAAAAATCAAATCGCTGTTCGATCCCAATTCCCCCGCATTCACATCGCCGATGAATTTGATGGAATTCTGATCCTGGTCCCGGTACAGGTTCAGCAGATCGGCCCGAATCCGGTCGGCGGCAAAACGAAGCTCACTCATGGCAGCCAGATGATGGTCCACCTTTTCCCGGCTGGCGGTGATCGCATGCAGGGCACCGACGGCGGTGAAGGCAATCAAAGCGGTAATCACCGCCGCAGCCAGAATCTCTACCAGGGTAAAACCGTTCTTTCGCATATTCTATTTATCCGGATTCCTGTTTTGCTGATTTTCCTGATTTTCCGCATTCTTCTGGGTATTTTCCGTCAGGCGGCTGCGGCCCTGGCCATCGAACATGGCACAGGCAGAAATCGTATGCCAGGTATGGTCCAGGCGCCAATCTACCCGCATCGTGACCCGATAAAGATAGTCGTCCGGCTCCGACTGAATGTCCGCCTGCCAGCGATACCGCGGCTGCTCCTCCCGATCCAGGCCCGGTAGTTCGCCTTCAGCGATCCCCTCATTCACAAATTCGTCAATTCCCATCATGTCGATCAGGGTCAACTGGCGGTCCAGCACCTGCCAGGCCTGCTCATATTCCTGATTGAAGCGAGTGCGGGACAGGCATCGGCTGCTGAGGCCGGCCAGCGTCATAACCGCCCCGCTCAAAATCACGCCGGCGACCAGGGCCTCCACCAGGGTAAAACCATATTGTCGTTTCCGCTTACTCATGGCTGATCCAAATCCACAATGTCACGGGCAAATTCATTCGGCGAACCAAAATCCAGTTTCGCTTTTCCCGTCGCCGCCGCTACCTGGAGGGTATAGCGGGTTTTCCCGTTGCTGATAACAATTCCTGCCGAATCCGCTGACCCGTTGGCATAAAAACGAATCGCATCCCCATTCGCATCGTTGGCTAAATCCATCTCCTGGCGATTCATCGGCACCACACTGATTTTCTCAAATTGGACCGTCTCCGGCAGAGAAACCGGCTTGCTGTACTGATTTTGAATGACTTTTGCCGCCGGGTCCGGACTCTCCTCATCATATTCATCGTAGCTCAGCCAGTATTTCCGCTGGTTCCGGTCGAACTGCATTTTACAGGAACGCTGGTTTTCGACCGCAAAAAGGCGGGCATACCCCGCCGTCAGCAGCATCTGCCGGCCGGCCTGCTCGATCACCCGGTTTTGATAGGTTCCCAGATACAAACCGCCCGCTGCTCCGGAAATCACAACCACCACCGCCACCACCATCAATAATTCGATCAGCGTAAAAGCAGACCGGTGGGGCAGAGCCGCGGACAAAGACCATTTTTCTTTACCATGCGATTTCATTGGGGTTAATCGTTTACGATATCCTCATTATCCCCCTCGCCGCCTTCCAGTCCGTCGGCGCCCAGGCAAACCAAATCATAGCTGCCTTCGTGGATCACACCCGGTTCCACATACACGTAAGGGCGAGACCAGGGATCCATCAACTGGCGCTTGCGGATATACGGCTCCACCCACTTGCCCTCCTCCAAATCCGAAGGTTCGACAAGCAGTTCATCCAGATTGGCCGGCAACCGGCCGCAGTCCAAAAGAAACCGGCTGATCGATTCTTCGATCACCGCCATCTGGCTGGCCGCCAGATCCCGCTTGGTTTTGGTCAGGCCTTTAAAAAATTTCGGGGCGACAAATACCGCCAGCAGCGAAATAATCAAAACCACCACCAGCAGTTCAACCATCGTAAATCCTTTTTCGTTGGGTTTATTTTTCATATCGGTTCCTTTTTTGATTAGTTCTCGTTCCGTTATATACTTCCAGCCCCCAATTCCATCATTACAACCGGCAGCAAAATGGCCGCGATCAGGCAGCCGATCACCACCGCCAGCAGCACCACCAGCATCGCCGGCAGAATCGACATAAAGCGGTTAATGGCATTATCCGCCTGTTCGTCGAAGGTGTCCGCGGCCCCCAGCAACAGTTCATCCAGCTTACCGGTCTGTTCCCCCACCGATACAATCTGCACCAGCAGCGGCGGGAAATAGCCGGATTCCCCCAGCGGTTTCGCCAGCGACTCCCCGGTTTTTACCAGGCCGGCAACCCGGTCGATTTCCCGGCCCAGCCGTTCGTTGCCCAGCGTATCCCGAACCACGTGGAGCGACTCCAGAATCGCAATTCCGCCGCTGCTCAAGGCTCCCAGCATCCGGGTAAACCGCCCTACCGCCAGGGTCTTAAATACCGACCCAAAAACCGGCAGCTTCAATTTCATGCTGTCCCAGTGCCATCGGCCCCGCGGGGTCTGAATCCATCGGTGCAGCAGATATGCCCCGGCCATCCCCGCCAGGGCCACGATCCAGCCGAAACCGGCGATAAAATCGCTCAATCCCAACAGAATGCGCGTAGGCAGCGGCAGGGCCACGCCGCTTTCCTGGACCACCCCCACAATCCGGGGCAGAATCCAGGTGATGACGACAAGAATTGAAACCAGGCCGATACCCAGCACAAAAAGCGGATAGGCGGAAGCGTTGCGAATATTCGATTTAATCTGCTCTTCCCGTTTGAGCAATTGCGAAAGCTGTGCGGTCGTGTTTTCCAGAATGCCGCCGGTCTCCCCCACGCGGATCATCGCCAGATAGAGTGGCCGGAATATCCGGGGATACCGGCCCATCGTATCGGATAGCGATTCGCCCGAACTCACCCCGTGAATCAGGTCCCGAAGCAATTCTTTGAAAACTTTATTGCCGGATTGTTTCTCTATAATTCTCAGACAATCCAGCAGAGGCAACCCCGCCCGCAAGGCAGCGCTTAGCTGGGTGGTAAAGGCCAGGATATCCCTGCTGCTAACCCGCCCAACGCCAAAACGCAGAAAAGAACCGAGACTTTTAAACGATTCCGATGAACGGATCGCAGTCGCCGGCTCGGATTCATTCTTCTCCGCCAGCCGGGTGGCAAAATGTCCCCGCTCCTTCAAATGAGCGATTGCCGCCCGCCGGTCTGCTGCTTGTACCATTCCGCTGACCGGGCTGCCCGAATCGTTCACTCCCTGATAGTGAAATTCCGCCACTGGCTGCCTTTTCGATACCGAATAAAATTAACTCAATAAAAATTTCTTCCAAAAACCACTGGATCACACTAATCGTCCGTCATTCCCTGCGTTACCCGAAGCACTTCCTCCACCGTGGTGATTCCCTGTAAAATTTTCGCAATGCCGTCATGCCGCATACTGACATGATCGGCAGGCGACTTTTTCAGGATATCTTCCACCGTCGGCCTGGTGACAATCACCTGCCGCAGGGAATCGGTAATCCGCAATAATTCGTAAATTCCCGTCCGGCCCCGCATCCCCGTACGCATACAATCCTCGCAGCCGACGCCATGATACAACGGGGCCGCCGGATCGATGGAAATGGAATTATTCAAACTTTGAATCAGGCTCGGATTGGGCTGATAGGGCTGCTTGCAGGCCGGACAGATCCGCCGCACCAGCCGCTGGGCCAGCACCGCCTCCAGGGAACTGGCCAGCAGAAACGGCTCCACCCCCATATCGATCAGCCGCGTGATCGCACCGGGCGCGTCGTTGGTATGCAGGGTGGAAAATACCAGATGCCCAGTCATCGCCGCACGAATGGAAATATCGGCGGTTTCCCGGTCGCGAATCTCACCCACCATGATGATATCCGGATCCTGCCGCAAAATATGCCGCAATCCCGTCGCAAAGGTCAAACCCCGCTTGGGATTGACCGGCATCTGGATCACGCCTTCCAACTGATATTCCACCGGGTCCTCGATGGTGATAATTTTCAGCGTGGAAGAATAGATTTTATTCAGCGCGGCATATAACGTCGTGGTCTTGCCGCTACCGGTGGGCCCGGTTACCAGGACAATCCCATGCGCTTTCGTCAGGCAATGGCTGAAGGCATGCAAAGACTGTTTGTTCATGCCCAGCTCTTCCAGGTTCATCAGGGCAATCGACTTGTCGAGCAACCGCATAGTCACGGACTCGCCGTAAATGGTGGGGACCGTGGATACACGGATATCCACTTTTCCTTTTGAGCCGGGAAATTCAATATGGCCGTCCTGCGGGATAAAACGTTCGGCGATATTCATGTTTGCCATGATTTTAATACGGGAAACAATCGCGGCGTGCAGCCGCTTCGGAGACGGGGCCTTCTCAATTAATAAGCCATCAATGCGATATTTGATTTTGAGCTGATGCTCAAACGGTTCAATGTGAACGTCACTAGCCCGGGCGTCAATCGCTTCCAGGAGAATAATATTAACCAGGTTCACCAGCGACGGTTCACGGGCCAGTTCGTGCAGCTTGGCGGGCGAATAATCGCCATTGCCGTTACCGCTGGAAAATCCATTGCTGTGTGATTCCGCCGGCGCTAGATTTTCGAGCATGCGTGCCACATTGCTGCCGTAAAATTTCAATACGGTGCGTTCCAGCTCCACCGGATTGCCGTAATATCGCTGGATCGACATCCCGGTAACCAGACGAATGTCCTCCACCGCCTTCATATCGAACGGATTGGCCATCGCCAAACCGATCCGGCCATCTTCCCGCCAGAGAGGTAAAATATTATATTTCGTTACCACCGAAGCGGGCACCAGAGACAAAACCCCAGGTTCCAGAGTAAGAGCGGTTAAATCCATTCGTTCGATCCCCACCTGCAAGGCCAGGGCTTCGATAAGCTGGGCCTCGGTAATATACCCCAATTCCAGCAGGATTTCCCCCAGCCACTTGCGATTGATCTTCTGCTCTTCCAGGGCGTATTCCAGCCGCGACTGATCCAGATAGGATTTCTCGCATAATAACTGGCCTAGTTTTTTCTCAAGTGCCTGCACCATGTTGCTTCGTTCCTGGAAGGAAAAGCCACCCCGATCGCCATTTTTTCTGAATTTACAATCCCTTACAACAGCCACACACAAATACATATAGGCCGTCCTCTTACTTTGGATGGCCATATATTTAGTATGACGTATGAAACAGTAATAAGTTACATAAAAAATTTAATTTTTTAAAATTTTTAGATACTTTTTAGTTCATTCTACTTGTTTTCTCCCGAGCCTGGCCTTTATTCTTGCCTACATCCGCCATCTTACCCAGATATTCAGGCTTTTCCACCCCTACCACCCCAGCAATCTCCTCCAGCGGCGGCAGAAAAATTATACTGCAACGTGCACGCTGTCTAAAACGCTGCATAGGAAGGATCATTATTTTGTAACTTATTGCAATTACAGTTAGTTACAAAATATGTGGCCAGCTTCCCAAGCTGGACGTCGGCGGTTCGAATCCGCTCGCCCGCTTTATTAAGTGTTTCTCCCCTATTTTTTTGCCGAAGCCGAATGTACAATCCATTCCAGGATGCCGCCGGAAAATCCTTCCTGAAGCTGGGCCTCGATGCGTAAGCCGCCGGTCAGTACGGGGGTAAAGCGGGTTTGATTAAACTGGTCTTTTGTGGTGGTGTAGGAATCCGGTTGGGCCACTTCCTGCCACTGGGAGCCATCGTTGTACAACAGCCGCCAGGAGGCTGGGACCCGGCAGGCGCCGCTGCCCGAATCATCGAACCAGTACACCTCGACTGAATCGACAGAGACGGGCTGGGGAAAATCGTACTGAACCCATTCCCGTGTTCCCTTGTGATCCCACCAGGTATGGCGCGGTTGCGTAGTATCATGGGAATTCGCCGGTTCCAACTGGTCATGCATGGCTTCCACTGTATCCTTACTCCAGACGTGGGAGGCGGAAGCCCGGCTGGAGGTCGCGAGGGTAGGGGCCGGGATGGGAACGGCGGCTGAGGCCTGGCGGGCCAGCCATACTTCCATCTGGCCTGTGCCGCGATGGGCCCAGGCATAATAGGGGATGGCCTGAAATGGGCACTGCGATTCCAGCAGTTGATCCCCCTCTTCCCCGCGGCGAATCTCCCGGGCTGTGCCGGTCAAAACCATTACGCCGCCCAGCAAGCCGGCCTGCCAGCGGGAATCAAGCACGGCCTCGTCCGGCAGGACCAGGGCACGGATATTTTCGATGGTGTCCACCGATTCGGCGCAGTACACCAGCGGACCGCGTTCCAGGGCAACCCGGCCCCGGTTGTTTTCCAGTTTTTCGCCGGCGAGCACCCGGCGGATCTTCATCGGCAGGTCCAGCAGAATGGTGTCACCCTTTTGCCAGGTGCGGCGGATGACAGCATAGCCCTGCTGCGGGAGCGAATCGACCGTTTTGCCGTTTACGGTAAGGGTGAATGGTTCCGCCGGCTGGCTTGCATAGCGGTATAAGCCGCCCGGCATGACTTCCCCCCGTGCCCAGCCGGGGATACGAACCCGCAGCTCGAATTCCAGGGGCTGATCCGGTTCCACATTTATCTTGACCAGCCCATCCCAGGGATAAGTGGTTTCCTGGGTTATCTGAACCGGGTGACTGTTCCAATTGATTTGGGTGGTTCCCGGGACAAACAGGTTGAGGTAGATCCCCTGTTTGCTTTGGGCGTACAGGTAATTGGGGATCGACGGGATAAAACGTGCCACATTCACCGGGCAGCAGGAACAATCAAACCATTCGCTGCGCTGATAGCCGCCCCAGCAGGCCAGCGGATTGGGATAGAAGAACCGGTTGCCCTCCAGCGAAACGCCGGCCAGAAAACCGTTGTAGAGGACCCGCTCCAGGACGTCGATATATTTCGCGTCGCCATGCAGGAGGAACAGGCGATGATTCCACATGGCAGCGGTGATGGCGGCACAGGTCTCGTTATAGGCGGT
>JAKJEP010000320.1:0-4014 GCA_022705365.1 Planctomycetota bacterium
GCGGGATGGCGCGGCGCATGGTCTCCAGGTCGTTACGGTGGCCGCCGGAGGCACAGGAGTCAATGATCATGCCCGGATGCTTGGCCAGCAGGCCATCCCAGTAGGCCAGGTAGCCCATGACATATTTGTTCTCGGTGATGCCCTGGCGGTTCTCCGTATCGTTCTTCTGCCAGAACGGGAAGGGATCGATGTTGTAGTCCTGACGATAGAGGTCGATGCCTTCGTCATCGATGATCTTGTTGAAATGATCGATGGCCCATTTCAGGGCATCGGGATTGCCCAGGTTCAGCAGTCCGCCGCCGGCACCTCCGAATACCCAATCGGGGTGCTCTGTGGTCAGCCAGGTGCCGCCAGCAACCCGTTCCGGCTCGAACCAGACGATGGTTTTGACACCCACCTTGTGGGCATGGTCGCTGATGGCCCGCAGGCCATTGGGGAACCGGTGCGGCCGGCGATCCACTTCCCAGGTGCCGGTCCAGGGCCAGCCTTTTTCGGCGGCGCCGACATACCAGCCTGCGTCCATCCACCAGAAATCAATTTTAAGGCCCTTCTTGAGGTAGCTGTCGATGAATTCGATCTGGTTCTGTTCGTTGGCCTGGGTCATCTCGGCAAACTGGTGCGAGCTACAGGCGTTGAACATCGGTCGGGGGATGTTTTTCGGGATATTATGCTCGATCATCCACTGGCGCCAGGCATTCTGGCCGTCAATCCAGTCGCCGCCTTTGCGGAATTGCAGGACGATCAGGGGGGTACGCACCATCTCGCCGGGCTGGAGCTGGAAGTGCATGATTTTCTGGCCGGCGGCTATGTGCAAGCCCCTGTTCTGGTCCCGCTGGTAGTCGGCAAACCAGAAGCCGGGCCAGCCGACCACGGCAATAATACCTTCGTTGCCGGCTTCGAGATTGTAATAGGGCCAGTTGCCGGCGGTGCCGGATTTACGGCCGAAAGGCTCGAAGTATGCCTGCTGGCCGGCATCGAGTACGGTCATCTTGGGGGCATAATCGTCGGCGGTGACAAAGGTGCCGCTCCAGTGATGCAGGCGATATTCGCTGCCGGAGGCCCGCTGGAAATCGGCATCCAGGGCCTTGACGTTTTCAATGATCGGGGTATCGGACTTGCCGTTATTGGTTAGATAAATGGTCCATTCGATGCTCTCGTAATCGTTATATTCCAGGCCGTTCCACATGATTTGCAGGCCGGTTTTGGGGTCCTGCCAGGTGAGGATGTGGGCGGTACGATTTTTATCGAGTTTTTTATGCTCGGAGTCGAATTTCCAGTCCTTGAGGAATTCGCGGGAGGATTTGCCGTCATAGCTGAAGGAGAAGGGCGGCTGGGCATTTTTGGAATCGTATTTCTGCTCCCATTTGCCGTCGTTATTGTTAGGGCCGATCTTCATCTGGGCTACGGTGCTGGTCCAGAGGAGCCAGTCCTGGGGCGGGGTGGAAAGATTTTCTACTTTGATGGTGAACTGGCCGACATAATCGGCCAGATTGCTGGGCTTGGTCTCGCCGGGGCCGACGAAATCCAGGTTGCCGGAAGCGGCGGGGGTTAAGATTTTGAAATCGGTAATGGTGTATTTTTTACCGGCATTGGCGTCATTATGAATCCAGAGGGAGCCTTCCACCCCATCATAGCTCAGGGAGCCGGCAGCAGGTACATCGCTCAAGGGCCAGCCCATGGTGTTATTGGCACTGTTGACCTTGAAGGCCGCCGGTTTGGCCGCATCGCGGGTGACGGGGGCAAAAACGGAGATGAGCGGCCGGTTTTTGTCTGCTCCGAAAAGATTCATGCCGAAAATACCGAGGTCGGCGTTGCATTCCAGATGGAAGGTGTAGGTGGTGCTGCCGGTTTCGGGGCTAAATTTCACCAGGCGGCTGCCGGGGTCATTCATCCATTTTGCCTGCCCGGCATTTTTTGCGATATCGCCGGGATACATAAAGATATCCCAGCAGCCATCGGCGGGGCCGGTATTCCAGCGGGCGTGGCCGTCCTGGACGCCGTTTTCATTGCAGCCGAAAACGGTAATGGCTTCAAATTCCAAGCCGTAGCTGGCGGGGTTCAACATCAGGATTAACATCAGAGACAACAAGACGGGGGAAAGTTTCTTCATGGTAAACTCCTGTCAAAATGTAGGTACAAACGATACTTTTCCAGGTTCTTTGTCCAGATGAACGCTACGGTCATCTGACAAGGTCATTTTGCCACAACGGAAGGAGTATAGCAGGTCGGTAAAAATGTGCAACCACAAAATTATAGCATCTCCATCCGAAAAGAAAATTTTTATGTAAAATATTACGTTTTTCTAGTTAGAACCACCGGAGCGGCAGAGGTTGGCAAAATAATTGTAGGCCCAGGTTTTGGAACCGTCGGGCCGGATCAGCCAGAAACCGCGGAGATCGTCTTTGTTCCAGGTGGGGATGGTGACGCCGGGTTTGGGCTCGTTGCAGTAAAGCTGCCAGTACATGATGTAAGGGCAGTTCTTGGCCAGGGCGGTCTCGACGACGTTGGTGACGATGGTTTCAATCTGCTGGGGAGAGAATTCGTTTTCCGGGATGCCGAACTCGCCGATATAGACGCTGTTTCTGCCCCATACGACGCTGGAGGGCAGGTGGTCCTTGATGAAGTCAATCGACTGGGCGAAGAGTTCGGGGTGTCCGTCCAGGGCGGCAAAGATCGAATCGTAGGAGGAATAGGAGACCAGGTCCACAAAGGTATAGGGAACGACCTGGTCGATCAGATTGGGTTTGCCCTCTTTCATGGTCTTGACGACGCGGTTGACCTCGACGGCATGATAGACGCGGACGCCTTTTTGTCCCACTTCCAGGCGGGCCTGATTGACGCCGGCCTGGCGGGCATTGAGCCAGGCAATCATGTTCTGGAAGACCTGGGGGGCGGGGTCGGTATTTTCATCGAAGGGATTGGGATTGGCCATGCGGGCCATCCAGTCACCTTCCCAGTGCTGGAGGACAAAGGTCTTGCCGGTGTTCTGGTAGGCGGTCAGGAGATATTTGGCCAGTTCGTAAAACTGCCGGGTTTCATCCTGGAGGTCGGCCAGGGTGATGCCGTTGACCCAATAATCATCCCGGCGGCCCAGGGAGGTGACGCAAAAGATGTAGGTGGTGAAGGGCTTGTTGAAAAAGTCCTGGAAATAGGGCAGTTTCGCCCCTTCTACCAGGCTGCTGACCGTGGGCCAGTTGCTGTTGTAGGAATAGACGTGTTCGGGATGTTCGGGCCGTTTGCCGTAGAACCAGATTTTGATGACGCGGCTGCCCATGCCCAGAAGCTGGTCCGCCCCTTCGTTGAGGTTGTCCTTGTCGGTCAGGTAGTACATTCCTTTGACATGGGTGGAACCGATGATGTCAGGCAGGCTTTTATGCATGGGGGGATTGTCCTTTGCGGAATTTAGGTTTTGGGATTCGTTACAGCCGAGAAAATATGCCGTGACGGCAAGAGTGAGAATAACAATGATCACAAATGAGCCGATGGTTTTCATAGTTTTTCCTTGGATTGCTGTTTTATATCATTTTCAGTGCCGGTGTGCAATGCACACCCTACATAATAAGGGACATACTAAGTTATTCCCATTCGATGGTGGCTGGGGGTTTGCTGGAGATGTCATAGACGACGCGGTTGACGCCGCGGACCTCGTTGATGATGCGGCTGGAGATACGGGCGAGGACTTCGTAGGGGATATGGGACCAGTCGGCGGTCATGAAATCGGAGGTTTCGACGGCGCGGAGGGCGATGACGTTTTCGTAGCTGCGGTCGTCGCCCATGACGCCTACGGAACTGATGGGCAGCAGGACGGCCAGGGCCTGGCTGATGATGCGGTAGAGGCCGGCGGCGGTGATTTCCTCGATGAGAATTTCATCGGCCTGGCGGAGGATTTCGAGGCGGGCGGGGGTGATGTCGCCGACGATGCGGACGGCCAGGCCGGGGCCGGGGAAGGGCTGGCGGCGGGTCATCTCTTCCGGCAGCCCCAGCACCTCGCCCAGTTCCCTCACCTCGTCCTTG
>JAKJEP010000320.1:4024-4252 GCA_022705365.1 Planctomycetota bacterium
TTCGGGCAGGCCCAGGTGTTCACCCAGGAGGCGGACTTCGTCCTTGAAGAGGTCGCGGAGGGGCTCGACTAGTTCAAAGCCCAGTTTTTCCGGAAGTCCTCCGACATTGTGGTGAAGTTTGATATTGGCTGCCGGGTTTCCGTCCTTGTGGCCCGATTCGATAACGTCGGGGTAGAGGGTACCCTGGGCGAGAAATTTTGCGCCGGGGATACTATGAGCTGCGTGCAC
>JAKJEP010000321.1 GCA_022705365.1 Planctomycetota bacterium
CGGCGAAGGGCTTTTCCTGGCCTGTTTAACCGGCCCCGGCAAAGTCTATCTGCAGAGCCTGCCGTTTTCCCGCCTGGCCGACCGCATTATCGCCGCCGCCCGGTTCCAGCGTAAAGACGAACGGAAAGGGATAGCCGGCTTGGGCGGCGACCTGCTCGGCGGCCTGCTGAGCGGAGATCGCTGAGACGAGGATTGGCCATGGTCGAATATTTCAAAGAATTGCATCCGGTCCTGCAGGCCCTGCTGGCCACCCTGTTCACCTGGGGTGTGACGGCCCTGGGCGCCGCGGCGGTCTTCCTGTTCAAAACCATGAACCGCAAGCTCATGGACGCCATGCTCGGCTTTGCCGCCGGCGTCATGATTGCCGCCAGCTACTGGTCCCTGCTGGCCCCCGCCATCGAAATGTCCGAAGGCAAATCCCTGCCCTCCTGGCTGCCCCCAGCCGTCGGGTTCGTCCTGGGCGGCGTCTTTTTGCGGGTCTGCGACCGCCTCCTGCCCCATTTGCATATGTATCTGCCCATCTCCCAGGCCGAGGGCATCCATACCCGCTGGAAAAAAACCGTTCTGCTGATCCTGGCCATCACCCTGCATAACATCCCCGAAGGCCTGGCGGTCGGTGTGGCCTTCGGAGCCGCCGCCGCCGGCTTACCCGGCGCGACCCTGGCTGCCGCGGTAGCCCTGGCCCTCGGCATCGGCCTCCAGAATTTCCCCGAAGGCATGGCCGTTTCCATGCCCCTGCGCCGCGAAGGGTTCTCCCGCACCCGCAGCTTCCTCTACGGCCAGCTATCCGGCTCGGTCGAACCCCTTGCCGGCGTCCTCGGCGCTGCCGCCGTCCTCCTCGCCCAGCCGCTGCTGCCCTACGCCCTGGCCTTCGCCGCCGGCGCCATGATCTTCGTTGTCGTCGAGGAAGCCATCCCCGAATCCCAGACCGGCGGCAACTCCGACCTGGCCACCCTGGGCACCATGGCCGGCTTCACCGTCATGATGATCCTCGATGTCGCCCTGGGGTAAAAAAATATTTGCCGCAGTTGTAGGATCAGTCCCGATACTCATCGGGATTGCCGGCGCAATACCTGCCTTGGAAAATTCATGGATTTGGATTTTACATGAGAATTATTTATTGTATCATGTACAGCAGTTCAAATGGTACTGCCTTCGGAGAACGGTCGATATGCAAAATCATAAGCTCACTATGAAAATTCCATTTCTCGCCTTTACCCTGGTTATATCACTCCTGTCCACCCGCTTTCTGCCGGCCGTCGAACCGACAAAACCGACGGTCATGGAGTTTGAAGATATCAAACCCGAAGCCGGTCTTTTGCTAACGCGGGCAGGATACACCTATGAGATGTACCGGCAATATACTCCAGAGCACATTTTGACTCTCAACTATAGTACCGAGCCGAGCGACCATGCGTTTCCCGGTGATACCATTGGCCGATTCCTTACGTCTGCCACGCTCCTTTCCCGCGCTCTGCATCAGCCCGAGCCGGATAATCTCAAAAAGGTCATGGCTGCTTTGCCGTCCATGTTGAACCAGGAAGGGTATGTAGGCTGGGTTCTGCCCAAAGACAAAGCCGATGAAACGGGAATGGCCAATGTCCAGTGGTCCAACGGACTGACCGAGTATTACCTGTGGACGCACGACCAGGCCGCATTACAGATGAACCAAAATGTCTTTCAGAACATCATCCTTCCCGTGCAGGAGGCCTTTTACTACTATTATTCCTCGGAGAAGCAAGACAACAAAATTCAGTGGGTCCATTGTACCGGCGACACCTCGCAGGCCTTTGGCATCATCGATCCGGCCACTCGCGGCTATCCGCTTTTTCCCAGCCCGGCCCTGAAGGCAGAGATTGACGAACTGATTCGGCTCTACCAGAAAATCGATCAGGTCGAAATCAAGGCCCAGATTCATTCGGTTCTCTTCACGACCCGGGGGATACTCCGGTGGTACGAGTTGCACGGCAATCCCAGCCACCTCCAATTCGCCGAAAGTTTATATAAAAACTACCGGCAACTGGCGATGACGGAAAATTATGAGAATTACAACTGGTTTGGCAGGCCGGAGTGGACCGAAGGCTGTGCGATTGTGGATTCCCTCACCGTCACCCTGAAACTCTGGCAACTGACCGGCAAAATCGAGTATCTCGAAGATGCGCATCTGATTCTGTTCAACGGCTTGCTGGCCAATCAGCAGGGAGACGGCGGAGACTTCGGCATCAATACCTGCACCGGACCGAATGATAACGTCTTTTTACAGCATAAAGGAGCCGCTCCCTGGTGCTGTTCGGTTTGGGGTGGCAAGGGTTTTGCGCGGGTTATGCAGTATAGCCAATTCCTGAAAGAGGACGGCCTGATAGTCACGATCTTCGGCAATAACACGGTCACCGCCCGCCTCCCAGACGGTACTCTGACCTTGCGGCAGACGACTGCCTACCCGTATGAGGGCAACGTCCGATTCGAGGTTCTCTCCAGCCGGTCGCAGCAGGAACAGGAACTGCTGGTTTTCCTGCCTTCCTGGCTTATCCCGGAGACGCTTACCGTCATGGTGAACGGCCGGAAAATCGAACCTGCGATCCGGGATTCTTTTCTCTCGCTGCGGCGATCCATGCAGCAGGGTGATCAGATCGAGATCCGCTTCGGCCAGTCCTTTCGGTGTGCTGCGCTGCTGTATCCGGACCGGAAACCCGGCTATCATCGCTATCTGTATGGCCCGCTGGTTCTGGGCCTGGACAGTGAAAAAGAACAATCCCTGCCGAAAGAGACGGCATTTGAGGCATCTGGCAGCGGTTGCTACCGGGCGAAATCGCAGAACTTCACACTCGTACCGGTATGCGATCTGATGGATGGCAAGAATCAGGATAAACGATCGGCGACCGGCTCGGCGCAGATTCTTTTCAAAGACTAATGCTTGTTTACGAAGACGGGTAAAGTGCGTCCCCATATCTCATTCCTGCGCCCGTTGGTCATTTCGAGCGCAGCCGAGAAATCTATTTAAACAAGCATCGTCGCAGACGATACCGCTGTCATTCCTGCGACACGTAGCGAAGCGCAGAGCCCGGAACGGAAAGCAGGAATCCAGGATTTCTCCTGTCATTCCCGCGCAGGCGGGAATCCATCTTCTCTCCTCTCCTTAATTCGTAATTTATAACTCGTAATTTTTTCCCTTGCCCCCCGCCCCTCCCCGCCGTATAAGGGTATGTATTGCTATATAGAAAATCCTAGTTAAGGAAAATAAAATGGCAGAAAATGATGGCAAGGTGGTGCAAAAAACTAAAAACAAGCCCATCAGACTATTTTTAACTATTATTGGTTTTGCTTGCATCCTTCAATATTTTGTTGTTGGGATTGTTAATGTCATTCGTGGGTATAGTATAGGAACTTATTTGCCATTTATAATTCTCATGGTTGGATCTATTGTATTTCTGTGTTTAGGAATTAAATACCCAAAAAAACACTCGATTTATTCAGTAACGGTGTCATTCGCACTGATATATTATTCTTTGATAAGTATTTCTCAAGGCCAATATAGCAAGAAAGCAGAGGGCTACTATAAAGCTGGTCAATATCAGCAGGCCTTGCAGGCTTATGAGAAAGAAGCTCATGCGTGGTATCATCTGTTGAGTTACAATTACCACGAAAGGGCAGCCATGTACAAGATCGCCGAGGCGTACTGCCAGCTTGAAGATTTTGATAAAGCTCGTAACACGTACGAGCTTGTGATTGAAAGATATCAAGGTGAGTTTTATGCCGGCCAGGCTCAGAAACGTCTGGCAGAGCTAAAAACAGGTCTGGAGATCGTTGCCTACTATCCGGACCATATCGCCGATACGCCCAAAAAAGATTCTATCCAGGAATTGGAAGTTCACTTACCTCCGGAATATATCAAGGCAACGGCTTTGTACGATATCGCGTTAGCGTACCAATACAATCTGAATTGTTATGCAAAAGCAGTGGAAGTATATACAATAATTCTTGGCATGGATGTTTCTGAAGAAACGAAAAAACTTGCCAAAGAACAGATTATTCAATTAAAGCGGAGTTAAATTCATTTACGAAATTTACTAATAAAGCCGCTGGAATTTAAAAGAGTCAAACCCCCAATACAATCCTGTTCGAGAAAATGTACCATACATGAACAGGGAAGCCAGGGTACATTGTACCCCCTTATGGCCAGTTCTTCTCGGGTGATGTAGTCTGGACCGAGCCATTC
>JAKJEP010000322.1 GCA_022705365.1 Planctomycetota bacterium
AGGACATATAGCGACGAGAACGAAGAAGGCGGGCAAAAAGGCCGCTGAAAATCGAAAGTCCGTGAGAAATGCGGGTTGATCCGCTGACCGGCAAATTATTCCTCTGCCGCTCTCCCCTGAATTATCCATAAATATCTGACAATTCCATACTTAAATATATTTCACCCCTCCCTGCCTCCCCCCAAACTCTCCTAAAGTGTTGTTACTCTTTAACCGATAATCATTTATAGGAAATTGTACGTAATAATTGTTTGGAAAAAGAAAACCTCTTGTGAGGATGATATATGGGTACCATTAGCAGTGGAACCGGCCTGATTTCCGGCCTGGATATCGAAAGCCTGGTTACGCAATTGATGTCGATCGAGTCCCGGCCGAAAACGCTCCTGGAAAATCGGATCGAAACGCTGACTTCCCAGCAAACCGCCCTCACCGGGCTGCAGGCCCAGATTATGGCCCTGCAGGTTTCCATGGCCAGCTTCAACAAAGAATCCGTCTTTCAGCAAAAATCGGTTTCCAGCTCCAACGAAGATGTCCTCACTGCCACCGCCACCAAATTCGCCGAAGCGGGCAGTTATCAATTCCGGGTGAAACAGCTTGCCAGCAACCATCAGTTTGTCAGCCGAGGTTATTCCAGCCTCAGAAGCAGCATCGGAACCGGCACCCTCAGTTTTGAAATCGGACAGGGCCAGGTCGGCAAAGCCACCGAGTTAAGCTTCCTCAACGGCCAGCAGGGATTTCAGCGCGGCACTCTCCTGATTACCGATCGCGCCGGCAATACCGCCCGGATCGACCTGACCACCGCCCAGACCATGCAGGACGTCCTGGATAAAATCAATACCAACGGCTCCGCCAGCATACAGGCCGCCGTCTCCGGGGATCACCTGGTCATTACCGACCTGTCCGGCGGCACCGGAACCCTGCAAATCGCCGGCACACCCGCCGAAAGCCTGGGCATCGCCGGCTCCGCCGCCGCCGCCACCCTGACGGGCCATACAATCTACTATATCACCGAAGACACCCTGCTGAAAAATCTCAATGACGGCAACGGCGTCCGCGGCCTGAATTCCGGGGATGATCTCAAATTCACCCTTAAAGACGGCTCCGAGATCAATGTGGACCTGCGCAGCACCCTCCATGAAATCATCGGCGGCGAGGATTCCAGCAATAAACTCCGGTCCCTCAACAGCGGCCAGGGAGTCCGGCTGGGCGCCTTTCGCATCACCGATCAAAATGGGAAAAGCGTGGATATTGACCTGACCGGGCTGGGGGAGGATGCCACCCTCCGGCAGCTTCGCGAAAAAATCGAAACCGAAGCCGCCGCCCGCGGTATGAATATCACCGTCGCCTTCAACAGCCTGGATCATCTGACCCTGACCGATAACAGCACCGCTTCCGGTTCGGAAGAACGCACCAGCCATTTCATCGTTGAAGATCTAAATGGCGGTTCCGCCGCCGCCGACCTGGGCATTGTCGGCGATGTCGCCGGGTCCAATATCTACGGCGAGCAAATCTGGAAAATGGATACCGTCGGCGATGTGATGAACGCCATCAACAACCATTGGGCCAACGCCGCCGGCGTTTTGCAGGTTTCGATGAATGCCGCGGGCAACGGCCTGCAGGTAACCGATTCCAGCGCCCTGTCCGGCTCCCTGATGATTGCCGGCCTGTACAGCTCCGCCGCCGAAGACCTCGGCATCGCCACCCCGGAAACCGGCGTGAGCGACCCCGTTTTCCAGGGACGGCGCCTGCTGGGCGGTATGAATACCGTCCTGCTGCGCAGCCTCCAGGGAGGAAGCGGCGGCGATGGAACCGGCCGCATTACCGGCGGCACCATCCAGCTCACCGACCGGGCCGGCGCCTCCGCCCAGATCAGCATCGCGGCGGACGCTACCCTGCAGGAGGTCCTCGACCAAATCAATACCGCCGGGATTCAAATCCAGGCCTCCGTCAATCAGGCCGGCAACGGCATCCTGTTGACCGATACCTCCGGCGGCACGGGAAATCTGGTCATTGCCGATGTCACCGGCGATGCGGCCGCCAAACTGGGGATCACGGTGGACGAAGCCGCCGGCAGTATCGACAGCGGAAATCTGCAATTGCAGTATATTTCCGGCGCCACCCTCCTGTCTGATATGCGCCAGGGGCAGGGAATCCGCCTGGGAAAAATCGCCGTGACCGACGGCAAAGGCAGCAATGTCACCATCGATCTGACCCAGAACGACGTAAAAACCCTCGAAGATGTGATGCGCAAATTCGAACTGTCCGGCACCAACGTCCGCGCCCGGATCAACGATACCGGCGACGGCCTGCTCCTCTATGATGTTTCCGAAGGAGAGGGCCTGGCCCCCATCCAGGTCGCCGAAAAGGGAGGCAATACCGCCGCCGACCTGCGAATTCTAGGGACGGCAAAGCAGGCGGAGGATGGAAAGTACTACATAGACGGCTCCTACGAATTCCAAATCGAGGTGGGAGGCGGCGATGACCTCGAAGATATCGTCGCCTATGTCAACCAGGCCAATCTGGGCGTCCGCGCCTCCCTCGTCAACGACGGCAGCGGCAGCAATCCCTACCGCCTCAGCTTCACCAGTGAAATCAGCGGCCGGACCGGCACCGTCCATCTCGACGCCGGCCAGACCAGCCTGACCGTCACTGATTTGGCCCAGGCACGGGATGCCATCGTATTTTTAGGCGCCGGCAGCGAAGAAAATTCCCTCATGATTACCAGCAGCACCAACACCATCAAAGATTCCATCAAAGGCGTAACGCTGGATTTGAAGGAAACCGGCACCGACCCGGTCACCCTGAGCGTGAGCGAAGACCTGGACGCGATTGTTTCCCAGATAGAGGCTTTTGTCACCGCTTATAACACCGTAATGAAAAGCATTGGGGATCTGGATAGCTATAATTCGGACACCCAGCAGCAAAGCATTCTCTTCAACGACTATTCCGTGGAATCGGCCCGCCGCTCCCTGACCAGCATGGTCCAGCGAACCATGTCCGGCGTCTCCGGTTCTTTCAGCCGGCTCTCTCAGATCGGGATCAAATTCTCTTCCCTGACCTACGAATCCGGCACCGATGAATCGGGTAAAAAAACCGTCAATTATGCCGTCGCCAAAATCCCCCAGCTGGAATTCGACGAGGACGCCTTCCGCCAGGCCTATGAACAAGACCCCGACGGCGTCACCGAACTGTTCACCAAAGCCGATACCGGCTTCGGCGATTATTTCAACGACCAACTCGAAAAACTCGCCGGCACCGGCGGCACCAGCACCATCAAAAGCCGCCTCTCCGCCATGAAGTCCAGCCAGAAATTGCTCGAAGACCGCATCAGTTATCTGGATGTAATGCTCGAAAAAAAGGAAACCCGGCTCTACAATCAGTTCTACGCCATGGAACAGGCCCTGGCGAATATGCAGTCCCAGCAAACCGCCCTGGCCAGTTTAAGTTCCCTGGCCGCTTCCATGCAATAAATAGAAAGGCTCCTTTCAAAGTTTTCTCTACGCTATGGATACCAAAACCAGCCCGATTAACCAGTACCAGAAAACCAAAATCCTCACCGCCTCCCCCGAACAATTGCAGTTGATGCTCTACGACGGTGTAATTCGCTTTTGCGAACAGGCGCGGGAAACCATCCAGGCCCAAAAAATCGAGGAAAGCTACCTCCTCCTCTCCAAAGCCGAAAAAATCGTCCTGGAACTCTGCCATTCCATGCGCGAGGAACTGGCCCCCGATACCTGCGCCAAAATGAAGGCCTTATATATGTTCTGCTACGAACGCCTGGTCAACGCCAACCTCAAAAAAGAAATCCCGCCCCTCGAGGAAGCCCTCGATATCCTGCGCCATATGCGCCAGACCTGGCTGCTCCTGATGGAGAAACTCGCCGAAGAAAAATCCGAAAATCAGCCGGCCCCCGCCGCTGTCGGCGGCTATGACGGCAGCCCCGAACTCGGTGCCACCGTAAACTTCCAGGGGTAACCGCCCCCGCTCCCGCCGGAGAAACCGCTGCGTCTTCTCAGGTGCCGTCTGTTTTGCCCCGGGTCAAAAACAAGATCAACCGGGCCGCCAACCCATAGCCGGCAATCTGAATCGCCATCGGCAGGGCCGTCCCGTCATGGAACACCCCCACCAGCGCCCCGCCGGCTGCCCCCAATATAAACTGAAACACCCCCAGCAGGGCCGAGGCACTGCCGGCTTC
>JAKJEP010000323.1:0-1771 GCA_022705365.1 Planctomycetota bacterium
CCCCGCCGCAGCACCGATCGGGGATTCAAATTCTCCAGCCGACTCTGATATAAATTCAATTGCTGATTGGAGTTATATGATTTTTGCCGCTGGCCGAAAATTGCCCTTTGGGCCAGATGCGCAACGATGGTCTTTTGATGTTCCACCGCTTTCTTCGGGCTGGCGGCATTGAGCTTAACTCCAAGATTATCAATATGATACCGCCGATTACGCCCAAACTCGCGTATGGTATTTTGCAAAAGATGCTGATGCTCGCTCAGCCGGCTCCGTGCTGTGCTAAGTGCCCGGTGCGGCTCAATTTGCGCGATAATCCATCCATGCAGTTCCAGAGTGCGGCCCGACTGTCTGAGTTTCTCAGCCGTAACTTGTGCCAGCGCCGCGGTTTGCTCATCCAGCCACTGCTGCTTGAACCGCACCAAATCCAGGGGCCGGGCAAAGAGCGGCCGGGAACCAATGCTCCCGATGGCATTCCCCGCCGTTTCCAGTTTCTGCCTGGTATTTTGATAAAGTCTTTTCTGATATAGATTTAAATCTTGTATCACGTCCGCCAGCACCGGTACCGCCAGCTCCGCCGCCGCCGTCGGCGTCGCCGCCCGGACATCCGCCACCATATCCGCTATCGTCACATCAATTTCATGCCCCACAGCACTGATAATCGGAATTTTTGACGCAAATATAGCTCTGGCAACAACTTCCTCATTGAACGCCCAGAGGTCCTCGATACTCCCCCCGCCCCGGCCCACAATCATCAGGTCAATGCCGCCTAAAGCCTGGCTGCGACGGTTAAGGTCCCCAATAGCGGCCGCAATTTCTTTTGCAGCCGTATCCCCCTGTACCGCAACAGGATACAGCAGCTTACGTACTATCGGAAACCGCCGGTTCAGCGTCTTTTCAATATCCTCTATGGCCGCCCCCGTCGGACTGGTCACTATCGCAATGGTCAGGGGAAACTGCGGCAGCGGCTTTTTATGCTGCGGATCAAACAGCCCTTCCTTGCGTAGCTTTTCCGCCATCTGCCGGAACGCCAGCTCCAGCGACCCCAGACCCGCCGGTTCCATTTTCTCGATATAAAACTGGTATTTACCCTGCGGCTCAAACACATCGATCCGCCCCGTCGCCAGCACCAATAAACCATCTGCAGGCTTGAACTTAAGCTGAGCCGCATCAGACTTCCACATGACCGCCGGCAGTTGGGCGTTCTCATCCTTGAGGGTCAAATATAAGTGGCCGCTGTTATGCCGCTTAAAGTTCGAGATTTCCCCCTCGACCAGGATTTTGGCAGGCAGCCGGTCATTGATAGTCAGCTTAATCAGCCGGGTCACCTGGGTGACAGAAAATGGCTTGGCAGCTTTCTCCTTGGGAGCAGCGGGTTTAGGATCCGCATCGGAAAACAGAAATTCACCTTGCACCATGGCTTTACCTTGAATCGGAATGATCATCTCTTCCTGGTTATAGGGCCAGTATAGCCGAATTTTGCGGAATCTCAAGGAATTCCGGACAATTCCCGGCAGATAAAATACTCCGCCTTATATTATTTAAGTGCTTTAAATTTATGGAATTAAGTGAATTATACCTCCGCCTGGCACAAGGATATGAGCCTGAATTGACCCCGTCATAATGCCGATAGTCATCACAGAAGGTAAGCATGATACAGTTTACCAGATGGTAAGTTGCCTTCAAAAATGAGCTTAAGGAGTTTGCAGTGCGGAAAGGCGAGCGGATCGGACAAATAGCTCGGGATTGTGTCCATTTTCGAGGTGACCGCCCCTGT
>JAKJEP010000323.1:1781-4187 GCA_022705365.1 Planctomycetota bacterium
TATATTGCCCCCAAAGTGCGAAAATCCTTATTATCCAGCTTTCCTCCGCTGAAACAGTAACGCTAAGCGGGGCGGTGGTGCGCCGGCTTAAAGCCGTTGATCCCAATAGCCGCATTTGTTATCTGACCTGCCATCCCCAGCAGGTGCCAGCAGAGGCAGACGAGGTTTGGAACCTGGATGCGGCTCAAATCCAGCGGCTGCAAGTGGATCATTTTGACACAGTCTATAATCTGGATCTCGATCCGCGGGCCTGTGCGATTATGAATATGGTACCCGCGGAAACCAAAAAGGGCTTTTATTTACGACAGGGATTTCCTTCGCCAGTGGATGAGGATGGCCAAAGCATTTACCTGCGGAGACTTATGCCCCGGTCCTATGAACCGGATAGTGACCCGGTGCGGGAGTTGTTTCAGGTATGCGGGCTGGAGTATCGCGGGGAACCGGCGAGCGAGAAGATAGCAGGAGAAATCAAATTGAATGCCGGTCGAGAGAAACACTACCAGGGATTTTCCTCAAAGTAGCTGGATAGTGTCTATCGAAATCAGCCCGGCGGATGGACCTCGGCGGGGTTCTGTCTTCCGGGCAATAAAAAACCCCAGTCATCATAAAAGACGGCTGGGGTTTGTTTTATAGTTTAACATTCCTTTTTATTGAGAGCGGGAAACCAGCTCCAGCCGCTGATGGAAAAGCTCGGAGACCTTTTGCCAGTTGATGACATTCCACCAGGCCTGGAGGTAATCCTCCTTACGGTTCTGGTATTTGAGGTAGTAGGCGTGTTCCCAGAGGTCAATTCCCAGGATGGGGCTGGAACCTAACATGATGGGGGAATCCTGGTTAGGCGTGGTGCAGATTTCGAGCTGGCCGGTATGGTCGAGACAGAGCCAGGCCCAGCCGCTGCCAAAGCGGGCGAGGGCAGCCGCCATGAAATTTTTCTTAAAATTAGCCAGAGAGGAAAATTTCTCGTCAATGGCCTTTTGCAGGGATTCATCGGGTTCGCTGTGTCGGGCAGGACCGATAACCTGCCAAAGCAGACAATGATTCAGGTGGGAACCGCCGTAATTCCTGAAATTTTGGCGAATTTCTTCGGGTACGGAGCGGATATCAGCGATGATTTCCTCCAGCGGCAGGGCCGGGAGGTTTTTGTGGGCATAGAGTTTGTTCAGCTCGCTTACATCGTCAGCATGATGTCGGCTATGGTGAAGCTGCATCGTTTGGGCGTCAAGGTATGGTTCCAAAGCATTGTAGCTGTAAGGGAGAGCGGGAATGTGGAAGCTCATGGCTCAACTCCTTTTCCAGGAAAAACTCGTCTCAGAATGATTACTCATTCTTATTACATTTTATCCTTTTTACCGATAAGAATCAAATTGGAGAGTGAAAGTTAGTAAATTTTCCAGTGGGATTGGGAATTTACTGGTGTGACAGGAGGCACGGACCAGGGACGCCGGGGCGGAGATATGTTGACTTAGGTAGTTGGACTACTATAATGGCCGGGTGAACACGAGCATGGAAACGGCAAGAAGGCGAATGTAAGTATATGATATCCAAGACAGTTAGAGAATTAGCGGAGCACGTGGGGGGCACCGTGGAGGGAGACGGCGAGCTGGTGGTGACGGGGGCCGCTACGCTCAGTGAGGCGGGGCCGGGGGATATCAGTTTTCTGGCGAACCCCAAGTATGAGAAGGAACTGCGGGAATCGAAGGCATCGGTAGTAATCGTCGGACCGGAGGTGCAGGAGGAAAGCCGGGCGCTGATCCGGTGCGGAGATCCGTATTATGCGTTTATGCAGATTGTGGTGCTGCTGCACGGGCACCGGGAACATGAGAAGGTAGGAATCAGCGAGAAGGCCAGCGTGGCCCGGGATGCGATCATCGGGGAAAATGTCGATATCCATGATTTTGTGACGGTATCGGCGGAAGCGGAAATCGGGGAGAATACGCGAATCTATCCCAATTGCACGATTGGGCCGGGCAGCAAGATCGGTAAGGATTGTATTTTGTATCCGAACGTGACGGTTTACGATGGCTGTACCATAGGGGACCGGGTTACGATCCATTCCGGGACGGTGATCGGTCAGGATGGGTTTGGATACGCTACCCACGGGGGCTTGCACCATAAGATACCACAAATTGGCGGGGTGGTGATTGAGGATGATGTCGAGATCGGGGCGAATTGCGCGATTGACCGGGGCACGCTGGGGGATACGGTGATCGGGCGGGGTACGAAGATGAGCAACCTGATCGCCATCGGGCATAATACCCGGATCGGGCCGCACTGTCTGCTGGTGGCGCAGGTGGGGATTGCCGGCAGTGTGAAGGTGGGGCAGTATTGCGTATTCGGCGGACAGGTGGGGGTGGTGGGCCACATCGAGATCGGCGATCAGGTACAGATTGGGGCCCAGGCGGGGGT
>JAKJEP010000324.1 GCA_022705365.1 Planctomycetota bacterium
GTGGCGGTGGATAGTCTCAAGCCTGATATGTGGGCAGTGGGACCGGTCATCAACAAAGAAGACGGGGAAGAACTGGTCAAAGCCGGCTGTCAGATTGGCGACGCTCTGCGGAAAATCCAGCAATCCAGCCTCAAAAAAGTGGAAGTCTGCGATAAAGTTTCCGATCCGATTATTCTGAATTCCCTGGCGGAAGATCCCAGTGACAGCCATGAACAGGCAGTGCTGAAGATCTATACCCGGTTGCGGCCCGGCAATCCGGCCCAGTTGGAAAAGGCCAAGACGCTGTTCAAAGAGAAATTCTACGATGAAAATCGGTATCGGTTAGGCAAAGTCGGCCGGTTTCGCATTAATCGGAAATTTCATCAGGATATCAGCGAAGATGAAATGACGTTGCGGCCGGAGGATTTTCTGAATTCTCTGAAGTACATCGTTCAGTTGCGGGGCGGTTCCGGAATTGTGGATGATATTGACCATCTGGGAAACCGGCGGCTGCGGACCATTGATGAACTGGCTGCCGATGAAATTCGCAAAGGCTTTCTCAAGCTGCGCCGCTCGGTGCAGGAACGGATGAGCATTATTGATCCGCAGCAGATGACGCGGATTGCCGAACTGATTAACAGCAAGAGTATTGCCAGCAGCATCGATTCCTTTTTCGGACGGGGCGAACTGAGCCAGGTGGTCGATCAGACCAATCCGCTGAGCCAGTTGACGCACGAGCGGCGTCTCTCGGCCCTGGGGCCGGGCGGTTTGAACCGCAAACGGGCCGGTTTTGAGGTGCGTGATGTGCACATCAGCCATTACGGGCGTATTTGCCCGATCGAAACCCCGGAAGGGACCAATATTGGCCTGATCTCTTCGCTTAGTATTTATGCAGGAATCGACCAGTATGGTTTTCTGGTAACGCCGTATCGAAAAGTCGAAAAAGGGAAAGCCAAGGAAACCGTTCAGTTGCGGGCGGATGAAGAAATTGAGGCCATTCTTTCGCCGACCGATGTTCTGGAAGATGACGGCGTAACCCTTAAGAGCGGCCAGGTGCTGGCTCGGGTCAATGGAGATCTGGCCCAGGTGGATAGCTCGGCCGTGCAGTATGTGGATAATTCGTCCCAGCAAATGGTCGGGATTTCCGCTTCATTGATTCCGTTCTTGGAACACGACGATGCCAACCGTGCGCTGATGGGTTCCAACATGCAGCGGCAGGCCGTGCCGTTGCTGGCGACCGAACCTCCCATGGTGGCCACCGGCATGGAAAAAGTGGTGGCCGTCAACAGCAGTATGGTCATTCGTGCCCGCAAAAGCGGGATCATTACCTATGTGGACAGCAAGCGAATTGTGATTGATGAAGCGGATGAGTATGTATTGCGTAAATTCGTCGGACTCAATGAACGTACCTGTCAGAACCAGAAGCCGATTGTGCAGTTGGGGCAAAAGGTGAAAAAAGGCGATGTGATTGCCGACGGCGCCGCCACGAGCCAGGGGGAACTGGCACTGGGCAAGAATGTACTGGTCGGCTTTATGATGTACGACGGGTATAATTTTGAGGATGCCATATTAGTCAGTGAAAAACTGGTGAAAGACGATGCCTTTACCAGCATCCATATCGAAGAATTTGAAATCGAAATACGCGAAACCAAGCTGGGCCGGGAGGAATTCACCCGGGATATTCCCAATGTTTCCGAAAAAGCCCTGGCAAACCTGGATGAAGGCGGCGTGGTGCGGGTGGGTACCTATGTGCAGCCGGGCGATATTCTGGTGGGAAAGGTTTCCCCCAAGAGTAAAAGCGAATTATCTCCGGAAGAAAAACTGCTTTATGCCATTTTCGGCCGGGCCGGTGAAGATGTGAAAAATGACTCGCTCGAAGTTCCCAGCGGCGAAGAAGGCATTGTGATTGATACCAAGCGGTTTTCCCGCCGGATGTATATGAGTGAGGAGCAGCGGAAGGCCCAGTCGCAGGCCTTGAAAGCCTATCAGAAGCAGATGTCCAAAAAAATTGCGGATGTATTCCGGCAGTTAGCCCAGTCGCTGCAGGACAAGCTGGATATTGTGGTGGTGGACCCAACCACTAAACAAAAAGTGGGTATGAGTCCGGTCGATGACGTGATATTGGAACAGGTGGAAACCTTTGATATCGCCTGGATCAAACCCGCCAATAAACGGGCGGATGCGGAGGAAAGTGTACGATCCTATATGGCACGCATCCAGGAACTCAAGGAAGAGCAGCAGCGAAAAACCCAGCAGATGAAACGCGGCGATGAATTGCCCTCCGGTGTTTTGGAGATGGTAAAGATTTATATCGCTACCAAACGACACCTTTCCATCGGCGACAAGATGGCGGGCCGGCATGGAAATAAAGGAGTTATCGCTCGCATATTGCCCGAAGAAGATATGCCTTTCCTCGAAGATGGTACCTCACTGGATATCCTGCTGAATCCTCTGGGTGTGCCGGGTCGTATGAACGTGGGCCAGATTCTGGAGACCCACCTGGGCTGGGCGGCGAAAATCCTTGGTTTCCAGGCCATTACTCCTGTTTTTGATGGGGCGATAGAAGAAAATGTGCATACCGTTACCCAGGAAGCCAATCAAAGGATCCAGGAACTCAAAAAGGAAATCGTAGAGAAAAAAGTAACTCCGGATCCCGGAAAGATATATATTGAAATGCCTTATGGCGGAAAAATTACGCTGTATGACGGTCGAACTGGAGAACCGTTCGAGCAAAAGGTAACGGTAGGATGCATGTATCTGATGAAACTGCATCACCTGGTAGATGATAAGATTCATGCTCGCGCGACCGGCCCGTACAGTCTGATCACCCAGCAGCCCCTGGGCGGCAAGGCCCGTACCGGTGGTCAGCGCTTTGGAGAAATGGAAGTGTGGGGTCTGGAAGCCTATGGGGCGGCCTACATTCTGCAGGAGCTTTTGACGGTAAAAAGTGATGATGTGGAAGGGCGTACCAAAATCTACGAATCCATGGTCAAAGGAACCAACTGTCTGGAAGCCGGCACCCCGGTTTCCTTTGATGTTTTGTGTAACGAAATTCGCGGATTGGGATTGAACATCCAATTGGAAAAGAAACGGATTAATTAATCCGAACTAGTAGTAACCATTACTGAGGAGTGAACCAAAAATGGTAGAGTCGATTTACGACCGTATCAACGATTATGGTTCCGTGAAAATTACATTAGCCAGTCCTAATGACATTCGGAGCTGGTCCTTCGGTGAGATCCGCAAACCGGAGACGATCAATTACCGTACCTACCGTCCGGAAAAGGACGGCTTATTCTGTGAGCGAATCTTTGGTCCCGAACGGGATTGGGAATGTGCCTGCGGTAAATACAAAGGAACAAAGTACAAAGGAATTATTTGTGACCGCTGCGGTGTGAAAGTTACCCACAGCCGGGTACGCCGCAAACGGATGGGCCATATTAATCTGGCCGCCCCCATTGTGCATATCTGGTTTTTCAAGGCGATGCCTTCCCGTCTGGCCCACTTGCTGGATATGAAAAACAGCGACCTGGAAAAGATTATTTATTTTCAGGATTATGTGGTGACCAATGCCGGGGATACGCCCTTGAAAGTGAAAGAGCTTTTAAGTGAAGAAGACTATCGCCGCGCCCAGGAAAAATATGGAAATACCTTTAAAGCGGAGATGGGGGCGGAAGCCATAAAATCGCTGTTGACCAGTTTGCATTTGGAACAGGAAATGGCTAAACTGCGGGAGGACCTCGAGAAAACTAACAGTCAGCAGAAGGCCAAGGATATCAGCAAGCGTCTGAAGATTATTGAATCCCTGCGCTGCAGTGAGAATAAAGCCGAATGGATGGTAATGGAAGTGGTTCCGGTGATCCCCCCGGATTTGCGTCCGCTGGTTTTGCTGGAGAGCGGGAATTTTGCCACCAGTGATTTGAACGATTTATATCGGCGTATCATTAACCGGAACAACCGTTTGAAAAAGCTGGTCGATCTGAATGCGCCGGAAGTGATCATCCGCAATGAAAAACGCATGCTTCAGCAGGCGGTCGATGCTTTGTTTGACAACGGCCGCTGCCGCCGTCCGGTGCTTGGTTCCAGCAACCGGCCGTTAAAAAGCCTGACGGATATGATCAAAGGTAAACAGGGGCGGTTTCGGGAAAATCTGCTCGGGAAACGGGTCGATTATTCCGCACGTTCCGTTATTGTGATCGGTCCGGAAC
>JAKJEP010000325.1 GCA_022705365.1 Planctomycetota bacterium
CTGCCCCTCGGACATCCCGCCGCGATTGACCGTCACCGTATGGGTTTTCTTATCCGCCGAGCCGGTGGAACTGCCGGTTACCGGCGGCGTCAGCGAAAAATAACTCCCGCCCGAATCAATCTCCAGACTGTAATTGATACTTCCCGACCCGCCGTTCCAGATCTGAAACGTCGCATTGGTCAGCGCTGTGCCAAAATTGAGGCTCGTGGTGCTCTTGGCTATCGTCGGTGAAGGAGGCGCAGCAACCGTCACCTGCCCATTCGTGGTAGTAAATGCAATATCCCCACCCATCGTATCAAATAGATAACAATCACTACCGTTAAAGGTCAGAGGACTGATCTGACCGGGACTGCCTGTAATCGTAAATACCAGGATAGCCAGCGAACCGCTGCCCGATGACAGCCCTGTAAATGACATATCCATACCGCTAACAAAAACCGTACCTCCCGTATTATCGATATTGGGAGTCAGATTCCAGGAGTTATTGTTCGTCAGAGTTCCTTTTTGCACGGCGGTGCAGGAGAGTATGACAGGATCAAAGGCAATATTGAATTGATAACCACCAATCCCGCTGGCCTGATCCACCCTCACCGGCACCGACACACTGGTGCCGGACGCCCCGGATTTGCTTTCCACCGAAAGCGTTACCGCCTCCGCCGGCAGGCTCGCCCCTAGCGCCAGCCCCGCCACCATCACCAGATAATACCAATAAAATTTTTTCGTAAACATATCTATTTCTCCATCTCGCTTGCGACGGCGTTTGGTTCCTTATTCCAATCCCACCACTTTTCGCTGGATTTTAATGGCATCGCCCACTTCCACCACCCCATTGTTGTTGACATCGGCCGCACTGATCAGCAGACTCGGATACGGATAGGTGTAGTTCTGCCCCTGGATGGTAATCGGCAGACGCACCGCCATCCGCAGCACCAGGATACAATCCGAAACCAAAATCTTCCCATCCCCGTTAATATCACCCGGCAGCGTAACCCCGCCGGTCGTGAACACATAATAAAGCTCCGTCCCCCCCTTCTTCTTCCACACCAGCAGATTCTCATCCATCCGGGCCTTTTCCGACTCCATATCCGAAAATACCGATTCGGCCCCGCTGGTCAGGTTCCGCCCCGTCAGCATATAGGCATAGCCGTCCTTGTCGAAAATCACCATCTCCTTCCCACACGTCAATTGATTCCGGCCATGCCAGATCCCCTCATACGTCTCCTGGCCCGCCGCCCCGTCCTGCCATACCCAAACCTGCTCCTTATCCGCCCCATCCGGCAGCGCCCAGACAATCGCCCCGTTATTGGCCGCCGGCCCGCTCACCGGCACGCCCATATAAATCTGCACCGGATAGGAATCCACCCCCACCTCCAGCTTCATAATCCGCCCGAACTTCTCCTGCCAGCTTCCCGATTCCCAGATCCGCGTCGCCTCCCGCCAGGTCACTACCGTCCCCCCGGCATCCCACTGGCCCCCGCTCACCGTCGGATACCCGTCGGCCGCCGCAAAGCCCGTATTCCATACCGCCACAAACGTCCCGCTGCCGGCGTTATAGGTATAGACATGCAGATTCTGCGGATCCTTTGCCGTTTCCACTCCCTCCAGATCGGCATACACCCGCGCGAAAGCCACATATACTTTCCCCGTTCCGTCCACACCTGCACCTGCCAGATACTCCGTCTCCGTCTCCGTCGTCACGGCAATCTCTTTCCCGCTGGTCAGATCATACGCATAGATATCCACATTCTCCGGATACTCCGCATTGGCATTCCGTTTGTCATTCCAGACAACCAGGTTCTGACTAATCCGCGGACCCCATTGCTGCCCCGCCGCCTTGCACACATCCTTTCGGCTCCCGCTGGCAACATTATACGCATAGATATCGCCCCCGTACGACCAGACCGCCGTATAACCGCTCACATCCACTTCATCATCACAAAGGGCCTGCGGGATCTGTTTTGCAGCCGGTATCTCACTGCCAGGTCCGCTGCCGGCAAAGCCATAATCCGCCTCGCTGAATTCGCTCCACCGGTCCGGATTCGACGCCTTGGCTTTAATCCAGTAATAATACACCTCGTCCGGAACCACCAGCTCATCATAATAAAAACTCCCCCCGCTCACCGTCTCCATCAAAACCGCTGTCGCGGAGTCCTCTGTCTCACTGCGGTACACCTCATACGCCTCCGCTCCGTAATCGATTTGCCATCCCACCAATATGGCATTCGGGTACTCCCCTTTGGTAGCGAAGACGTTCTGCGGGGGCAAAACCGGGCAGGTCGTCCCGCACCGGTGTCGGGCATCGTACATACAATTCAGATCCCATTCCACCAGACAGCAATAAGGATCCTCCGCACAAATCAGTTCACAGCACGCCCCCTCTTCACACCCCCCTGTTCCATGTACCTCGCAGGCACTCCCTTCTCCCGGACAAAAATTGGAAACGCAGTCCAGCTCCGGACATAATTCCCATGCCATCTCCGCACACACATCGTCCCACTCCGTTCCACAGCAATAAGGATCCACCGCACAAACGCTGTCTCGGCATGCGATATCCTCACACCCTGGGGTCTCATGAGCCGTGCAGCAATCTACCACATCGGACCCGTCCTGCCCCCTTACCTCCCTTCCCAGCGGTACTGCCAACAAAACTCCGACTGCAAACCATACGCATACCCTCAATCTGGCTTTATACATATCCATTTACCTCAGTTTTCCTCAGTATCAATCCCTGGCTGATACCAATGCTCTTCCTCTCCTATCGGCATTCAGGAAAGTGCTCATAATCCTCTTCAATAAACACCTGTAATTATTTGCTGATTATTGACGAAACCGCCAAAAGTCGATATTCACCTTCAAAAACAGCTCTAATCCCCAACAACACGGGATCAATGAGCTGTTGACGCTGGCGGCATTATTGATTTTCCACGATACAGCTACCTTAATTATACTATAAAAACCCCAAAAAACGACCCAAAAATCATTTTTATCCCGTTTGCCTCCCCTCTCTCGCCTGATTATCAGACCTGCCCTGCCGCCCTAAACCACCCCAAACTCTTTATCTTGACATCCCCGCCCCAAATCAGTACCTTATACCGATTCTAAGTATTGTAAGTGAATATTTATTAACGAGTTACTGTCTAAGGAACGAAACATGCGTGTATTATCGGGCATTCAGCCGTCCGGCAAGCTCCACATCGGCAATTTCTTCGGCGCCATGCGCCAATATCTCCGCCTTCAGGAGCAGGGCCACCAGTGCTTTTACTTCATCGCCAACTACCATGCCATGACCAGCGTCACCACTGCCGATACCCTCCAGGATTACACCAAAGAAATCGCCCGCGGCTACCTCGCCGTCGGCATCGATCCCGAAAAAGCCGTCTTTTTCCGCCAATCCGACGTCCCCGAAGTCTGCGAACTCACCTGGATTCTCTCCTGCATCACCCCCATGGGCCTGCTCCAGCGCTGCGTCAGCTATAAAGATAAGGTGGACCAGGGTTTAGCTCCCAACCACGGCCTCTTCTGCTACCCCGTCCTCATGGCCTCCGACATCCTCATCTACGAAAGCAACCTCGTCCCCGTCGGCCAGGACCAGAAACAGCACCTCGAAGTCACCCGCGACATCGCCATCAAATTTAACAACACCTACGGCGAAATCCTCACCCTGCCCGAACCCTACATCCTGCCCGAAACCGCCGTGGTTCCCGGCCTGGACGGCCGTAAAATGAGCAAAAGCTACGACAACACCCTGGAACTCTTCGAGTCCGCCAGCCAGACCAAAAAGAAAATCATGCGCATCGTCACCGACTCCACCCCCGTCGAAGACCCCAAAGATCCCGACAAATGCACCGTCTTCGCCCTGCTCAAACTCTTCACCAGTGAAGAAGAAACGAAAGATTGGCAGCAGCGCTACCGCCAGGGCGGCATGGGCTATGGCGAGGCCAAAAAACGCCTGGCCGAACTGGCTGTCCAGTACCTGGAGCCTTTCCGCCAGCAATACCAAAAATTCGTCCAGGACGACAGCTACGTCGAGGACGTCCTCCGCGAAGGCGGCAAAAAAGCCCGGCTCGCCGCCCAGCAGCTCATGGACAAAGTCCGCTCCGCCACCGGCCTCACCCCCAAATAAGCCATAAACGCCCCCCGGCCTAACTCTTATTCGCCAATACGCTGGCCCGGATATAATCC
>JAKJEP010000326.1 GCA_022705365.1 Planctomycetota bacterium
AATATGGACTAATTTCTTTGCCATTTCTTGATGGTCCAAGTTTAGAAAACCTTAAGAAAGGTAATATGACAATACGTTGTTTATGGCTGATTCCTATCACAAAAAGTGAAGTGGAATTTAAAAAACAATATGGGTTAGATCTTTTAGAGGAGCAATTTGAGAAAACTCAGTTTAATTATCTTGACATCAATCGACGAAGTGTTGTTTAAAATTTCATCAATCAGCCGGGTAAGGGCGTGCAACTGGTTGCACACGCGGTATTATATAAGGTGACTCGTCCATGACATAGCGTCCATGGAAAATGACTATGGCTCATCATGATAACGGCGGTGAGAAAGGTTCTCTTGACCCCGCTGCGTGCGGTATGAAGCGATTGGGATAGAAAGTACATCAATAAAAGGCCCGGTAAAACGCGATATCCTGTGTCGGTGTGCAATGATCAGGAATGATTGGTTCTGAAAGGTTTCGTTTCCGGCAAGGTGGGAAAAGGGGACGTTGTACTTTTATTTTTGATAAGGAAAATGATAGGGGGCAGACACTAACGGCATTCTCCTCACGGGGGGGGAACCGGTCCCGATTATTGAGCGGGATGCTCTCCGAGGCAGGCACCAGCCTGTAAGCGAACTAGAGATGGATATTTACCCTTTCGGTGCTCCCGTTGCTCGCTGACCCAGCCATCTTTGCTGGTCATCCAGCTAAATATTGGGAATCCCCCAACCACGCAGCTGTCAGCCGTTTTCTTCTTTTCTCTGGTTTCTTCATCTGGTCGGGTTGAATGTAAAAAATTCCTCCCACTATGTTTGTCCTTGTGCCAGCGACCGGCGGGAGCGTCATAGGGGTAAAACGCCCGCGGCGAAAGTGGTGCAGGCTCTTGCCTGCTCGGGTTCGGGTTGAAAGTATAATTTCTTTTCTTCTGCTATACCCGGTAGGCCGTGTGCCCAGCCGTCTTCCTTCTATCCGACTTGTCCCACTTTTTTCCGCTGTTAATCTGGGCAATCTTCCCCCTCTTTCAATTTTTGATTTTTGCTCTTCTATTTTTGTTTTGAAATTTTCATTTCTGACATTTGACATTGTCTAGAATTTCGAAATTAGAATTTAGGATTTACGTCTGAATTGTCACGTGTAACAATCGTTCACTTTTACCTATGTTTTGCTATACTTTTATATCACTTTAACACGGTTTTATACGATTTTCTTCATCTTTTGCTATACTTTATTCAACATTTATCAACTCAACCTAACCGTTACAAATTACCAAAAATCCTACCCAAAATACCAAAAATCTTACCCAACCGTTAAAACCGTTATAATCCCTACTTTATTATCGGACCATCACTTTCCACGCAAAATAAAGACTTACATCAATTCCATAAAATGAAAATAACGACTTATGAAAAATTTTACGATTAAAAATAAAGACTTACAGCTTAAAACCAGCTACGGAATCGGCTTGCCAGCCTCTTCCGCTTCCTTCGCCTGCTGCACCGCCTGCCATAGCCTCTCCAGCAGCCCGCCCAGGTGAAAACCCGTAACCGCTGAAATCTCAAATACTTCCTTCCCAACCGCCCGCTGAAAATTTTCAAATCTCTCCCGCTCCGGATCCAGATCCATCTTCGAGGCAATAAGAATCTCCGGCTTATCCGCCAGCAGCTTGCTGTAACATGTTAATTCCCTTCGTATTACGTGATAATTCACCACCGGATCGCCCCCGTCCAGCCCCGACACGTCCACCAGATGCAATATCACCCGCGTCCTCTCTATATGTCGTAAAAAATCATGCCCCAACCCCAACCCCTCGTGGCTGCCCTCGATCAATCCCGGTATATCCGCCACCACCATCCGCCGAAAATCACTCAGCTCCACGATCCCCAGATTCGGGCTCAGCGTCGTAAACGGATACGCCGCAACCTTCGGCCGTGCCGCCGATATCCGCGAGAGCAGCGTACTCTTCCCTGCGTTCGGAAGCCCCACTAAACCTATGTCAGCAATCAACTTAAGCTCAAGCCGCAAATGCCGCTTCTGACCGCGTTTGCCCTCCTCCGCATAACGGGGCGTCTGATTAGTCGCCGTCGCAAAATACTTATTCCCCCGGCCGCCCCGCCCCCCGCGGCATACCCGTATCCTCTGCCCCGGCCGGTTCAAATCCTTGATCACCAGCTCCCGGTCCATATCATAAATGATTGTCCCCGTTGGAACTACGATTTCCAGATCTTCCCCGTCCTTACCCGTCATCTCCCGCCCCGCTCCATCTCCGCCCCGTTCCGCCCGCCAGTCATGCTTCCCCGCAAAATCCAGCAGCGTATCCACTCCATCCGACGCTACAAAATACACACTTCCACCCCTTCCCCCGTCTCCACCATCCGGCCCACCCCGCGGTACAAACTTTTCCCGGCGAAAACTCAAAGACCCATGTCCCCCATCCCCAGCATAAACATGTATCTCCGCTCGATCTATAAACATATGTCTTTACGGCTCTTACCGAAAATATACCTAAAAAAAGAGAGCAGCCTCTTTGCCGCTCTCTTCAATTCTAACAATTTCCATCTGAATTGCCGCAAACAACTGCCAATTCAACCTTTAAACTAAATCAGCCGACTCCTGCGCTGCAATTCAACTGCAACCGGCTCCGCTACGACGCTACTACATGCACACGCCGGCCCTGAAATTCCACCTTGCCCTCACTCAGGGCATACAGCGTATTGTCTCTGCCGATTCCAACATTTTTACCCGGCTTAAACGGCGTCCCGCACTGCCGTACAATGATCGAACCCGCCTTAACCACCTGGCCGCCAAATGCCTTCAAACCCCGATACTGGGGATTGCTGTCACGACCGTTTCGCGAAGAACCTTGTCCTTTTTTATGTGCCATAACTATTCCTAAAATAAAAACTTATATTTTTTACTCATCCATATCCGCGGCGGTTATCGCATTATCCATTCCCGGTTGCGATACAACATTACCCGCTTGTCCAGGTTATACCGATCTCCTGGAACCTGATATTCTAACATTAAAGTCTTGCGAAGCAAGTATTCTTTTGCAGAATTATTGTTCAATGACGGCGATTTTATGGTAACCGTTTCATTACTCAGCCCAGCTACAAAAATCTTCACACTCGTCGCATTCGGATCAAAATCCTCAAAAATCGCCACCGAATCACGGGCATTGTCCCCATTCTGCAATATCCTGCCCGTTACCATGCTTTGCGGCTCCAGCAGCGGAATCGATTTGTTATATCGTGCCTGAATCGCATCAAAAACCGGCCGCCGAACCTTCACTCCTGCCTGGCGCACCTGAAACGTATCCGTATAAAGGTCAAATTGGGGAATAAATTCCACATCCTCCCCAGTCTTATTGGTAATGGTATAGAGCAGATACCAGAACCGCCGCGGCTGGGTATCGCCCGGTAACGTGATGGATATCTGCTGGGGTTCGCCATGCAGTTCCAGGTCCAACTGCCACGTCCCCGGCGGCGGTACCAGGGCCGGCTCTGGTGCGGCAATAACCGAAACACAGCAAATCATAAGCGTTACAAGTACCGAGAACAAAACAACTTGCAAAACGCCAGCCGAAACCTTTACTCTCTTGCTACGCATAATCAAATCCTCAATCAAGGTATGATTACTCACAACCTCCCTACCTTAAATGACATAAACTACCCTCTGCCTTTGTATTTGTCAAGACGAAAAAAAGGAGTACGCTGTGTTTGAATCTCAAACTTTTTCCGATTATCCCATCCGAATAAGCGCTTTTATCACACCATCCCGGTATCCAGCCACCAGCTCAAACGCCTCCTGCGCCTGCTCCATCCTGAACTTATGCGTGACCATATAATCCACCTCTACCCTCTCCCCAGCCACCAGATCCACCGGCTCCTGATCGCAGTTGTTCTGCCGGCGGATGTTTATCACCGTAAGTTCTTTCCGCCGCATCTTTTCCATGTTGAATTCAATCCGCACCTGGCGATGAATCCCCACCAGTACCAGCGTTCCCCCAGGTCGCAACAGACCCAACCCCTCATCAACCGTCTCCTGCTGACCGGCACATTCGAATACCAGATCCACCCCCAGCGGCTTTCGCTGCAAAATCCCCTGCACAATGTCCTGCTCATCGGGATTCCCCACCCAGTCCGCCCGCCTCTGCGCAATCCGGATCCGTTCCGCTATCTTCTCCGTTACAAAA